>CAZFCR010000177.1:0-7158 GCA_964517305.1 uncultured Akkermansia sp. | reverse complement strand
ACCACCAGTGGTTTGGAAAAACTGTCATTTTCAGCGATCACCGTTTTGCTTACGAGGAAGTGCAAACCATCATCGAAACAGGTGAGGGTCCTTTTAAAGAAGAGATCCTGGTCCTTGACAAACTCGCGAAAAAACTCCGCGCCGAGCGCATGAAAAAAGGCTCTATCTTTTTCGACAAAGCAGAGGTGAAGTTTCATCTCGATGAAGAAGGTAATCCCCTGGGTGTGTTTTTTAAGACACAGAAGGATGCCCACAAATTGATTGAAGATTTTATGCTGCTCGCCAACCGCAAGGTGGCTGAGTACATTGGCAAACCTGCAAAAGCCGATGAGGGCAAACAGGGCGCTAAAAAAGAAGATCCTAAAAATGTGTGTGTTTACAGGATCCACGATGTGCCGAGCGATGAAAAGATGCAGGAGCTCAGTGGTTTTGCCGCGCGTTTTGGTTACGAAATGAACATCGGCAACAAAGCCAAAGTAGCGCAATCCATCAACAAATTATTGGCCGATGTCAAGAATAAAAAAGAGCAGGGCATGATGGAATTGCTGGCGGTGCGCAGCATGCCAAAGGCCATTTACACCACCAAGAACGTGGGTCACTACGGTCTCGGTTTTGACTATTATACACATTTTACTTCACCGATTCGCCGGTATCCCGATGTATTGGTACACCGTTTGCTCGAAGCGCGTTTGCAGGGAAAAACATACAGCAACAAGGAACACCTGGAGTTTCTCAGTAAACACAGCAGCGACATGGAGCGCACGGCCGCCGAAGCGGAGCGTGCTTCTGTGAAGTACAAACAGGTGGAGTTCATGAAAGACAAGATCGGCCAGGAGTTTGATGGTGTGATCAGTGGCGTAACCGAATGGGGGATTTATGTGGAGATCATCGACAACCGTTGCGAAGGCATGATCCGTAGCCGCGACCTGAAAGGCGATCATTTTATTTTTGACGAAGACAATTACCGTTATGTAGGTAAAAACTCCAACAAGATCTACGCGCTGGGTGATACCGTTAAGATCATCGTGATGGATGCCGACCTTGTCAAAAAGCAGCTCAACTTTGCTTTGGCTGACATGCAGGATAAAAGCAACAAGGGTTTCCGTAACGACGATTCTTTTGGCGGACAAGGCAACAACAATTTCCGTGGCGGACAATCAGGTCAGTCCGGTAAGAGCGGCAGCAGACGCGGTGGCAGCTCACGCGGTGGCAATCCAAAGTCCGGTGGTAAATCGGAATCTTCGCGTGGAGGCAAAGGTCAGGGCGAAAAAAACAAAAAACGCAAGGGCCGTTGAGGAATGTTATTCTGATATTATTTTTTGTTGCAAAACTTTGCGGCCAGCAGATCAGCACTTCGCTGAGTTATTCGGTGCAATTACCGCAGGTAAAAACAAAACATCCCGCAGTGCTGATTCTATTGCACGGGTATGGCAGCAACGAAGCCGATCTTTTGCCGCTGGCGAAACAGATTGCTCCGGTAATGCTGAGTTTTTCCCTGCGTGCGCCCAATTCAACCGGACGCGGAGGGTTTTGCTGGTACCAGCTTGAATTTCTTGCCGATCAGAAATTTAAGTACGACTATAACGAAGCTTTGAAAAGTAAACAGCAGATCCTTGAGTTTATTTCAAAAGCCTGTAAAGCTTATCAGGCCGATAGTACAAAGGTTTATCTGATTGGATTCAGTCAGGGCGCCATCATGTCGTATGAACTGGCGCTCAGTGCTCCCGCGAAAATCAAAGGCGTGATGGCCCTCAGCGGCCGTATGATGCCGGAAACAGCTCAACTTAAAACAGATGAACAAAAGCTAAAACAAGTTCGGTTTTTTATAGCTCACGGCTTTTCCGATACCGTGATCAAAGAAGCAGATGGCCGTGCTGCGTATACTTTTTTGCAACGTTTTAAATTGCCACGGCTTGTTTACAAAACCTACAACATGCCGCACACCATCAGCCAGGACGAGCTGAATGACCTGCGTTTATGGTTAAACGGCTATTAAGGATTCCGGTGCTACCAGCCTTCAGGCTCAATCGTAAATCCCTCGATCGTAAATCGTAAATTTTCCTACTTCGTACTTCTGACTTCGTACTTCTGACTTCGTACTTCTGACTTCGTCCCTCGTCCTTCTAACTTCGTCCCTCGTACTTCCCACTTCGTACTTCGCTTGAAATCCTATCTTTGCACCCTTATGTCCACCGCCCTTTTCAAAAGCATCCACACCCGCGATACCCTGCGGCTCGCATGGCCATTGGTGATCACCCAGGTCGGTCACATCATTACCGGTATGGTCGATAATATTTTCCTCGGGCACATCGGGGCGGCGGAGCAGGCTGCGGGAATTCTGTCGAATAACCTTTACATGATGGTATTGGTGTTTGTGATGGGCATGAGTTATGCCGTGACACCGCTGACTACTGAGGCTTTTGAGAAAAACGATGTTTTTAAAAAAGCGGCCCTGCTTAAAAATTCATTGTTTTTAAACCTTACGGTAGCCGTAGGTTGTTTTGTATTGCTTTACAATATCAGCGGGCTCATGCACCAGATGCGACAGCCGGCCGAGGTGGTGACACTTGCTATTCCTTTTTTTGATGTGCTTATTTTTTCAATGATCCCGCTGGCTTTGTTTTTTACCTGTAAACAATATTGTGAAGGACTTAGCAACACCAGGATGGCTTTGTACGTGAGTGTTGTGGGCAATCTCTTGAATGTGTTGTTAAATTACCTGCTCATTTATGGGCATTGGGGTTGTCCTGAGTTGGGATACATAGGTTCTGCCTGGGCTTCCTTTTACGCCAGGTTGTTCATGGGATTTGTTTTTTTATGGCTGGTCTTCCGCTCGCCGGTGACCCGGGAAGTGACGAAGGTTTTTGGAACTGTGAAGGTCAATCTCAAAAGCTTGGCAGCTTTATGGAAGATTGGTTTTAATTCTGCCCTGCAATTTACCTTTGAAGTAGCGGCCTTTGCCATTGCCGGTTTTATGGCGGGCAGTTTTGGCAAAGAACAGATCGACGCGCATGGCATTGCGTTAAGTATTGCCGCGTTCACTTACATGTTCGCCAGTGGCATCAGCAGTGCGGCCACGATCCGCGTAGGCATTTATAAAGCGCAGCGGGATCTGAAAGGCATTAAAGACGCGGCTTTTACAGCCATAAAACTCGTGCTTTTGATCATGGGCGGATTCGGACTGATTTTTCTTTTATTAAACTCTTTGTTGCCGCTTGGTTTCAGCCGCGAAAAAGAGATCGTTGAGCTGGCATCGTCGCTGTTGATCATCGCCGCCATGTTCCAGTTGTTTGACGGTTTGCAGGTAACGGTTCTGGGTATTCTGCGCGGACTCGAAGATGTAAAAATTCCAACGGTAATAGTGCTGATCGGTTATTGGGTACTGGCCATTCCCCTCTCGTATTTTTTTGCTTTTAATCTACAGATGGAAACCAAAGGTATCTGGATCGCTTTGTTGCTGTCGCTCGTGTTTGTGGCCGTGCTCTTGTTCGCCCGGATGTTTTATGTTTTTAAGCGGCTTTGAGCACTGTAGTCGTCGATGGTACTACGTCAATTTCACTTCGTCCCTCGTACTTTTCACAATTGTAGATCGTAAATCCAAAATCGTAAATCACTTCGTGCCTCGTCCTTTTCCGTAATCGTAGATCGTAAATCACTTTGCGCTGCTGACCCGCAACCCTTCCAGGTCCCTGCCCGCAGGCTAACGAAGACCTGAAAGGGTTTGCCGCGCACGTACGTCACTTTGTATCCCGTCCTTCGTCCTTTAATCGTAGATCGTAAATCCAAAATCGGAAATCATTTCGTACTACTTCGTCCTTTTTAGCAGCTTCCATTCACCTTCAAATCCTCAATCACAAGTTGAATAGAAGAAACGCCCTTGAATTCATTTTCCTGGATCTTAAACACAATGTCCATCGGAATCTTCCTCTGAAAAAAATTGACGTAGTCTCCTTTATCGAAAGCAATGGCCTGGAACCTGAGATTGGGATTGGAACTCTGGAACAATTCCAGTTTTAAATGATTGTTTCCGAACACCTGGCCCCAGCCGGTATCAAAAACATTTCTCGCACAAAAAACCGGCGTCATATTTTCGGGTCCGTGAGGTGCAAACTGTTTGAGGATGCGTAGCAGTTTTCCGGTGATCTCGTGAAATTCAAGTTCCGTATCAACTTCTATCTTCGGAATGAGCTGGTCTTCGGTAATGGATTCAGCAACCACGGTTTCGAACATGGTTTTAAACGAATCAATATTTTCTTTTTTCAGTGTGAGTCCCGCCGCGAATTTATGTCCGCCGAATTGTTCCAATAAACCGCTGCATTTTTCAATGGCACTGTAAACATCGTATTCACGCACACTGCGGGCACTTCCGGTGATCTTGCCTTCGCTCTCTGTTAGAATGATCGTTGGCCTGTAATATTTATCAATGAGCCGACTCGCCACAATGCCAATCACGCCCTTGTGCCATTTTTCATTAAAGAGCACCGTGGTTCTGCGTGTGCTGCTGAGGTTGTCGTTATCTAAAATTTCAAAAGCTTCGGTGGTAATGCCAAGATCAAGATCACGACGTTGCAGGTTGGTGTCGTTGATGGCCAGGGCAAATTCGTCGGCCAGTTTCTCATCTTCGCAGGTCAGCAGTTCAACGGCTTTGCTGCCGTGTTCTATCCGCCCTGCTGCATTGATGCGCGGACCGAGTGTGAACACCAGGGTGCTGATGGTGGCCGGACTTTTTAACTGATTAAAATTCAGCAAGGCTTTGATGCCCGGGCGGGGTTCTTTATTTATTTTTTCGAGACCGAAATACGCGAGCACACGATTTTCGCCAGTGATCGGAACTATGTCGGCGGCGATGCTCGTTGCAACAAGATCCAGGTATTTAAAACACTTTTCTTCATTCACGCCATTCACCCGCGCAAAGGCCTGGATCAGTTTAAACCCGATGCCAGCGCCGCTTAATTCTTTGTAAGGGTAATGACAATCCGTTTGTTTCTGGTCAAGAATGGCAACAGCTTCAGGAAGTTCATTTCCTGGCAGGTGATGATCGCAGATGATAAAATCAATTTTTTTGGAATTGGCATACGCAATTTTGTCTACCGCTTTGATTCCGCAATCGAGTGCAATGATCAGACTGTAACCATGCTCCGCGGCAAAATCAATTCCCGCGAAAGAAATGCCATAACCTTCTTTATACCTGTCGGGAATGTAATACGCGATGTGATGAATGTAATCTTTAAAAAAACTATAAACAATGCTCACAGCCGTGGTGCCATCCACATCATAATCACCGTAAATTAGTACCTTTTCATCTTTCGCAATGGCTTGCTGTATCCGGCTTACAGCAGTTTCCATGCCCTTCATCAAAAAAGGATCATGCAACTGGCTGAGGTCGGGACGAAAAAAGGTCTTCGCCTCTTCAAAACTGTGAATGCCTCTTTTTTTTAAGAGTCTGGCAATAATATGGTCAACATTGAGCTGGTTCTGCAGTTCACCGGAATAAACCTCCTCTGATATTTTCCACTGTTTTTCGCGCATCAGGCAATGTTGTGATAAACGGCCTCAATGTCATCATCCTCTTCCATCTTTTCAATCATGGCCATTACCTCTGCTTCCTGTTCAGGTGTGAGTTCTTTGGTAGTAGTTGGAATATAGGTTTTGCTGGTTTCAATCACGTTGATCTTGCGTTCTTCAAGCGCCGCCTGCATCTTGCCAAAATCGCTGAACTGGGTCTGAATGATGAATTGTTTATTTTCTTCATCGTAGTTAATGTCTTCGAGGCCAAAATCAATGAGTTCGAGTTCCAGATCGTCTTTATTCAATCCCGCGGCATCAATTTTAAAAAGCACCACATGGTTAAACATAAAACTAACAGATCCGTTGGTTCCCAGTGCACCATTGGCGCGACTGAAATACATGCGCACGCTGGCCACTGTGCGTGTAGGATTATTGGTGGTGCATTCCACGAGTACCGGCACACCGTGCGGCGCGTAACCTTCGTAAATCACCTCATCGTAATTGCTGGAGTCTTTTTCGCTGGCGCGTTTGATGGCGGATTCTACATTGGTCTTGGGCATGTTAACCGCCTTCGCGTTCTGTATCACCATCCGCAGCCTCGGGTTGCTTTCAGGGTTTGGTCCCCCCATTTTTACGGCCATCACGATCTCACGTCCTATTTTGGTAAAAGCTTTCGCCATCTTGGCGTAGCGTTTGAACATGGTTGCTTTTCGTGTCTCAAATATTCTTCCCATCGCTTATAAAAATTAGTTCACAAATTTAATTTTTTTAGAGAACCGCCATTCAAATTTAATCAAAATCACAGGCTTCAATTGCTATTGTTTGTAGCATTCAGGCTTATTTAACCAGTATCCGGGCTTCCAGCATGTCGTGCATGGCGTATTTAACACCCTCGCGGCCCATACCACTGTCTTTTATTCCACCGTAAGGCATCTGGTCAAATCTCAGGGTAGGTACATCATTGTGAATCACACCTCCGACTTCCAGATGATTAAAAGCGTAATCGAGTTCACTGACCAGGTTGGTAAAAATGCCGCACTGCAATCCGTACCTGCTGTTGTTGATCTGTTTTACAGCGTCTGATATGTCACCATTGTATTTATCGATACAGATCACCGGACCAAATATTTCTTCTGCGTACACTTTCATGTCAGGCGTGGTGTTGGTAAGAATGGTGGGCTCATAATACGATCCTTTTCTTTTTCCTCCGCAAACAAGATGAGCACCGCCTTGGATGGCTTCATTCACCCAGGTTTCAACGCGTATAGCATTGTCTTCATCAATCATGTTCGATACGCGTGTTTCTTCATTCCGTGGGTCGCCGTACACCAATGCTCCTGCAGCCACCGACATGCTCTGCACAAACGTATCGAATATCTTTTCGTGAACACAGAAACGTTGCGCGTGGATGCAGATCTGTCCACTGTATGAAAATGCGCCCGTAATACATTTGTTGATGATACCCGCAATGTTGACAGAATCCGTTACAATCACACCGGCGTTGCCACCGAGTTCGAGTACCACTTTTTTCTTGCCGCTTTGTTTTTTTAATTCCCAGCCAACGAGCGGAGAGCCGGTGAAGCTTAACATTTGAATGCGGTCATCGGTCGCCAGCTGGTTGCCTGTTTCCCTGACCGCGTCGGTCACATC
>CAZFCR010000176.1:0-7164 GCA_964517305.1 uncultured Akkermansia sp. | reverse complement strand
CCGAAACAGAAACGGTAATGGATTTCGGTATCATTGATAATGGCGGCGCGCGCAATAACATTACCGATCCAAAGAACAATTACAACGGCAAAGCACGGATTAACATCCGCGGCAGCAGTTCAAAGATGTTTGAGAAAAACAATCTGAAAGTGGAACTCTCCGATGCTTCAGGTGTGCTTGATGTAGAAGCTTCTCTTCTGGGAATGCCTGCTGAAAGCGACTGGATTCTGACGGCTGCTTATAACGACAAAACACTGATCAGAAATGCCCTTACACACCATGTATACCGCAAGATGGGCCACTATTCGCCCCGGGGCAGACATGTAGAGCTGATCCTGAACGGCGAATATTTTGGGATCTATCTACTGATGGAGCAGATCAAACGGTCACCGGGCAGGCTCGACATTGATAAAATGGGTCCCATGGATAACCAGTTTCCTTATGTTACCGGTGGTTATATTGTTCAGATCAACCGCGCCGATGATGCCGGCTGGTACTCCAATCACGCGGGTATTTCAAACGCAGGCGCAAAACCCTATTTCCAATACAATTATCCCCGTGCCGAAAGCATCTCGCCCCAGCAAAAAAGTTACATACAGAGCGTGATCGATAGTTTTGAAACCGTTTTAAAAACACCTGGTTATTCCGATTTCAAGTCAGGATATCGCAAATTCATCAGTACAGGCAGTTTCATTGATTTTATGATCATGAACGAGCTGAGTAAAAATGCGGATGGTTACAAACTCAGCACTTATCTGTATAAAGACAATGTATCTGATGGCGGAAAAATTCAGATAGGGCCGATGTGGGACTACGACATGGCATGGCACAACTGTAACTTCGGAAATGCCTTCAGTGAATTGTACTGGCAGTTTGAACAAACCAATAATGATTATCCTATTCCAACCTGGTGGAAACGTTTTATGGAAGATCCTAAATTCAAAGATGAACTTTACTGCCGTTACCACAGTCACAGAAAATACACACTCAGTAACAATGAGCTGTATGAATTTATTGATGAAACGGCTGCTTTATTGCAGGAAGCGCAGGTGCGGAATTTTAAACAGTTTCCTATTCTTGGAACCTACATTTATCCCAATCCCCAGAACCAGGCCGGCGCAACCTATAATGCCGAAGTACAGGATTTAAAGACCTGGATCAGCAAACGTGCAGGGTGGCTGGATGCCAATGTTCCGGGCTTTTGCACCAATGTGTCGCTTGCAGAAAATTCAACCCCTGTATTCGAGGGCACGGTATATCCGAATCCTTTTACAAATGTGTTTCACCTGCATTGTTCGGTCCCTGAAAATTCGTCTGAGGTGACAGTTGAAATTTTTAATGTGCTTGGATCAAGTGTTTATAAACGTAATGAAACTTCACAGCACGGAGAGTTCAGCGCAGAGATCAATACATCTGATTTACCTCCGGGTTCATACCTTTAAAGATCAGCGCGGGAAATGCGCTGACCTGCAGAAAGATCGTCAAACAGTAACACCTGTTTTTCCCGCGGGGAAAAACAGGCTACTGTCGTCAGAATTGGCCTCTTTAACTTATTTATTAGCATTCGTTGATAAGCAGCCGTATCTTTACTGTAATTATCACTATGTCTACTGTAGAACATATCAGCCAGATTGAGAGCCAGATCAATGCACTGCGACTGGAACTCATCAGGATCATCGCCGAGATTAACCGCACGATTGCGGGTGAAAAGGGTGCCATCAAAGGTCAGCAATACAGGTTGCTTAAACAGCAATACATCTGTAAACAGGAAGAGATCCATTACCTGCGTGTGATCAAAACAGAACTACTGCCTCTGACACGGTAAATTTTTTCATAATTCACGAAGGAAGGAGTTCATCCCGTTCGTTTCTTGTAACAATCTGTTATAATTTTAAAACTGATTTTTTCCGATCTCGTCAAGAATGTTGTGTGGACGCCTTAATAGCAGGAGAAACGGAGAAATAGACGCTGAATAAATTGTAAACCGTATTTTATTCTTCAGTTCTCCAGTCATCAGGATCTTCAATGACCCTTATCTTATATTCTTTTTCAGGAATCATTGTAGCCGGTTCAGCCGGAGCTGGCACTGTTGTTGCCTGAATATTTTTTTTAATGCGTTTCTGATTTAGCTTAGAAGGGATTTTTGAAGTCGGTTGAACTACCTCTTCTTTTTCTTCTTTAATTCGATCTTCCAACGAAGTAGCAGGAAGTGCCTGAACATCAGTTCGTGTTGCTTCTTTGTGCGTTAACGGTTTTTTAACAGATTGGTCCGGGTAGTTAACCGACGATCCGGTGAGGACGCTTCCAAGTAGAATAGCGGAAACACTTCCCGCGGCCACTTTTGTTGCCGCAGCAAAGCTGAGGTTGCCAATCAGTTTTGATTTAAAAAAACTTCCGAAAAAACTTCCACCATCGGAACCCGCTGGCATCGCTGTAAGGAAGGGCAACCAGGCATTCTGTTTATTGAGTCCGAGCTCGGCGCGGAACATTTCCCAGTGTTTGCCCTTGGCTTTAAGATCAAAAGGTTTTGAAAGGTAGCCGCTGACGGCAATTTTTTCAATTGCCGGCGGATTTAAAAACGGCACGCTTAGTTTTCCATATCCTTCTCCCAGTTTTACGCTTGCGAACAAAGGCGGATACGATATTTACATGGCTTCCCTGTTGAAGTCTAACGGTGTTTACCAATGGGTTTCTGCTCAGGCTGGTTCTTCCAGCGCCGACGAACTTGCTCATCAGATTGAGAAAGATGTCAACGGCAACCTGGTTGTAACCGGCACATACCGCGATACACTGAGGCTGGCGCCTTATGGCGGACAGAATTTTTTATCAGCAGGCAATGAAGATGTTTTTGTGAGTTTATTTGACAACCAGGGCAATTTTATTTATTCAATTCCCGCCGGGGGAACCAATTTCGACGTGCCTCACGGCCTGGCAACTTCAACCACCGGTGCGGTTTATGTGGCCGGAGAGTACGCGAATAGCGCCAGTTTTGGGAGTTTTAGTCTGCTTAATTTTCCTGGCAAAAATGTTTTTGTAGCAAAGACAGGCTGCGAGAGCATCAGTAACAATACCATTGCAGCTTCGCAAACAGTGTGTAGCGGATTTTCGCCGCAAGCCTTTGTTGGTTCCACGCCCGCGGGAGCCCCGGCGTTTACTTACGCCTGGCAATTCAGTTACGGCGGCACTTCCTGGACATTGGCTCCAGGCACCGCAACAGGCCAGTCGTATTCTGCACCGTCTCTCAGTACTACCACTTTGTTTCGCCGCATAGCCTACGCCTCCGGTAATTGTATGTACCCTGCTAATGTGGTAACCGTTACTGTTCATCAGCCACCTTCTCAGGCTACGGTAAGTGCCAGTCAGACAATTTGTGCAACCATAACAACACTAAATGCCAACAATCCTGTTATTGGTGTTGGAATCTGGTCAGTTGTCATCGGTCAGGGATCACTGACATTAGCCTCTTCATTTTCAACTGGTGTAAGTGGTTTAAGCGCAGGCGCCAATTCTTTTGTATGGACGATATCGAACGGAGTTTGTCCTCCCTCTTCAGCAACGGTGGTGGTAACACGTGATCTTCCTCCGGATCAGGCCAATGCGGGAAACAGCCAGACTGTCTGCGCCACATCTTTTATACTTTCAGCTAATTCTCCAACAATCGGAACCGGTCTCTGGTCGCTTGTTTCAGGGTCAGGGAGCTTAATTTCGGTAAATAGCGCTTCTTCAGCCATTTCGAATCTGGGAGTTGGTCCTAATGTTTTCCAGTGGACAACAAGTAATGGTGTATGTCCTGCATCAGTTTCGTCAGTTACAATCACGCGTGATGATTTTCCAAGCGTAGCTGCGGCTGGTTCCAGTCAAACAGTCTGCGCTTCTACCACATCACTGGCAGCCAACAATCCGCTGGTTGGCAGCGGACTCTGGTCAGTAGCTTCTGGACAGGCCACTCTTTCATCTGTCTCTGCTTTTTCAACAACGGTAAATGGTTTAAGCGCAGGCGCCAATTCTTTTGTATGGACGATATCGAACGGAGTTTGTCCTCCCTCTTCAGCAACGGTAATGGTAACGCGCGATCTGCCACCCGATCAGGCCACTGCAGGAAACAGTCAGACTGTGTGCGCCACGTCTCTTACACTTTCAGCTAATTCTCCTATAGTCGGAACCGGTCTTTGGTCGCTTGTTTCAGGGTCAGGAAATTTAGCAGCTGTAAACAGCGCTTCTTCAGCCATTTCGAATCTGGGAGTTGGTCCTAATGTTTTTCAGTGGACCATCAACAATGGTGTTTGTCCGGCATCCGCCTCATCAGTTACAATCACCCGTGATGATTTTCCAAGTGTAGCTGCGGCTGGTTCCAACCAAACAGTTTGCGCAAGTACAACATCACTTAACGCCAACAATCCGGTGGTAGGGTCCGGACTCTGGTCCGTGACCAGTGGTCAGGCCTCACTGACGTCAGCCTCATCATTTTCAACTGATGTAAATGGTTTAAGCGCAGGCGCCAATTCTTTTGTATGGTCGGTATCGAATGGAGTTTGTCCGGCCTCTTCTGCAACAGTGGTGATAACGCGTGATCTTCCGCCTGATCAGGCCAACGCTGGAAACAACCAGACTGTTTGCGCCACTTCTTTTACGCTTGCTGCCAATTCGCCTTCCATTGGAACAGGCCTATGGTCGCTCGTTTCAGGGTCGGGAAGTATAATTTCGGTGAACAGTGGTTCTACAGTCATTTCGAATTTAGGAGTTGGCGTCAATGTTTTTCAGTGGGCCACGAGCAACGGGATTTGTCCGGCATCGGTATCGACAGTTACAATCACGCGTGATGATTTTCCGGACGCCGCATTGGCCGGTGCTGATCAGTTGATTTGTAGTACTTCAGCCACGCTTAGCGCGAATAGTGCTACAACGGGAACGGGACAGTGGTCACTGTTAAGTGGTGCCGCTTTTTTCTCCGCTCCTTTAAATCCGCAGACTCAGGTATCTGGTTTAGGTTTGGGTATGAATGTTTTTGCCTGGACCATCAGCAATGGCGTTTGTCCTCCGTCTACCGATACTGTTTCGGTAACACGTGACGGTTTTCCGGATGCTGCTGTGGCGGGTGTCAGCCAGACTCTCTGTGGTGCTTCTGCGCAGCTGAATGCCAACATTCCACAAACAGGGAACGGTTACTGGACAGTGTTACTGCCCGGCCCGGTAGTACTTTCTCCTTCAGATGCGCTGAGCGGCGTTTCCGGATTAAATGAAGGTGATAATCAATTTGTATGGACCATCACCAACGGCGTTTGTACGCCTTCCGCTGATACGGTGTCTCTTTATTCTTATGCTTTGCCTTCGCAGGCCGATGCGGGAACTGATCAGCAGGTGTGCGGTACTACGGCTACACTCCAGGCCATGTTACCTGCAAAAGGAACCGGCAGCTGGCAATCGCCAGTTAACGGCAACATTGTAAATATGACATCTGCAAACACTGTTGTGAATGCCATGACAGATGGAACACATTATTTTATCTGGAAGGTGGAGAACGGTATTTGTCCGGTTTCTGTAGATTCCCTTCAAATGAAGGTTTTTATTCCGCCCGGGCAGGCTCAGGCAGGACCCGATCAGCAGGTGTGTGGTACTTCAACAACCGTTGATGCAGAGCCGCCATTGGCGGGTGAAGGTATCTGGGAAGTGATTAAGGGCAATGCGGTGATCGGTTCTGCGGGGTCCGCTGTGAGCGGATTAAATAATTTAAGCGAAGGAGAAAATGAACTGGTTTGGAAACTCAGCAACGGCGTTTGTGCTGAAACGCGGGATACAATCCGGATTATTTCTTACGCGGTGCCTGAACCTGCGAACGCGGGAAATGATTTAATCGCCTGTGCAGAGGAAATTCAGCTGAAAGCGACGCTTAAGGGTGTGGGTGAGGGTAAATGGTCTGTGCTGAGCGGCACCGGGGTCATTCAGCAAATCAATTCGCCTGAAACTATTTTAAGCGGTATCAATTCCGACACCATTGTTCTGCGCTGGGAAGTTCGCAACGGGATTTGTCCTGTTTCGTTTGATGACCTGATCGTACAAAGAGATACTTTGCATCCCGTGGCGGTGGCCGGATCTGACATCAGAACGGAGTCCTATACAATTACACTTTCTGCTCAGGCAGCTCCCGGCGGAACATGGGAACTGGTTGAGGGCAGCGCAGCGTTTGATAACGTTGCCGATCCGAACAGCGCGGTGTCTGGCCTTTCAGAAGGACGTAACGTATTGAGGTGGACCGTTGGCAACGGTTACTGCCGGCAGGCCAGTGATGAGCTGATCATAGAGGTGAATCCGTTTTTTATTCCCAATGCCATTTCACCCAACAACGATGGTTACAATGATACGTTTTACATTACGGGGATGAACAATTTCGAAAAGGTGCGCCTGCAGATCTTTAACCGCTGGGGGCAACTGGTTTATGATAACCCCGATTACAGAAACAATTGGACCGGAACAGGAACCAACAACGAAGTACTGGCAGACGATACTTATTATTATGTTCTGGAAATACCGGGCAAATCAAATTATACAGGGTATGTGATTATGAAAAGAAACCGATGAAAAATTTATATACATATATTTTGTTTCTGCTCGCTGTTTTTCCCGCAGCGGCGCAGCACAACAACAGTTATGTGCAATACATGTTTAACGGTTTGTTACTGAACCCGGCTTATGCGGGCAGCCAGGAA
Organism: uncultured Akkermansia sp.; assembly: GCA_964517305.1. Taxonomy (GTDB): domain Bacteria; phylum Bacteroidota; class Bacteroidia; order B-17B0; family Aurantibacillaceae; genus Aurantibacillus. The sequence continues at coordinate 460 of CAZFCR010000176.1, read as the reverse complement.
GCGCTCAATCTCACTACACTTTACCGACGGCAGTGGCTGGGTATCGGCGGCGCGCCTACCACACTCTCATTCGGCGCTCACACCCCGCTGAAGAATAAAAAAGTAAGTGTGGGTCTGGTGGTGGAGCAGGAGAACATCGGTCTTTTCGACCGCACCAGGGCCGGCCTGGTTTACACGTACCGCATCCCATTTTTAAAAGGCCAGCTTGCTTTTGGAACGCAGTTTGGCGCCAGGATCGAAGCTTACAACTGGCAGCGGCTAAAAACACAGGACTCGTATGATCCGAATTTTACGGACCTGTCCAACCGCATTGTGAATCCTGATTTTGGCGCGGGAACATATTACCATGATAAAAACATGTACGCGGGTTTTTCTGCACCGTCGCTTTTTGGCGCCGGTTTTAATAAAATTAAGACGCTTAAATTCAACACGGGCGGTGTGATCATCACATCCTCCCAAC
>CAZFCR010000175.1:0-7175 GCA_964517305.1 uncultured Akkermansia sp. | reverse complement strand
ACCCGGAATATAGGCAATTACCTCCTGTTTGTTGGTTAAACGTACCTTGGCAACTTTACGCATTGCTGAGTTAGGTTTTTTGGGCGTAGTAGTGTACACCTTGGTACATACGCCACGGCGTTGTGGACATGAGTCCAAAGCGGCCGATTTGCTCTTGTTGGTCGGTTTAGTGCGACCTTTTCTTACTAATTGCGATATTGTAGGCATTTTAAATCCTTTGTATTACTTGATTTTATTGGTATTTCCGCGAATTTCCCATTTACGGGACGGCAAAGATAAGGAAATAATTTTATCCTCCAATCATTTGAACCAATTTATTTTAATGATTTTCAGGATATTTTGACCAAAATCGGGTAAAATAACACCCTCTGGCAAAGGCCCCGAATTTGAGTAGGTGAATTTAATAAAAAAAGCCCGGAATCCGCGCGGGTAAAGGGAAACGGGACCGAATACAACAACCAGCCCGCGGCCCTGCTAAAAATCAGGTGTAAAAAAATTATTAACAAGTTATGAGCAGGGTTTAAATTAAAAAACACCGCCCTGGGGCAGTGTTTTTAATGTTAGATGACCGGGACTTAACTTTTGATGTAAGTCACTTCCTGAACCAGGCCCGAGGGCTTTATTTCGAGGTTCTGGCTGTAGCGGAGAATGGTTTGAATGGTTTGTGCTGACGGAACTGTCCGGAGACCCTCTGAGGCGGGATCTGCTTTGATTTCGGTGGTAAGGTCAGAGGCTGGAGTAAATGTTTGTGTCATAGGCGCATTTAGGTTTGTTTTGTTAGTGTTTTAAGCATAACGTGCTTAACGGAAGATTATTGCGGCACCTCTGGAATAGGCATTTTTTAACAAATCAGCGTTCCGGTGCGGATTTTCACACTTCCAAAAATGGAATCCTCATAAAACCAAAAACCCGCCTCTTTCGGGGCGGGTTCTGGCTCTCAAAAAACTAAAAACCCGGCGAGGTTTTTAGTTGCCCATCAACGACACGTCGTTACTGGGAGTGTTATTAGCAGCCTGAGCTGTTACAGCATTATTTTTTACCGTCAAGCTTATCTCTAAGGTCTGATAACGCGGAAATATCACCTAATGTTGTTTTCTCCTGATTATCTTTTACCTTTTTAACAGCTTTTTTGCTGTCTTCGAAATCAGCTTTTTTAGATGCTCTGTCGGCTTTCCTTGCTTCTTCTTTCACTTCTTCGTGAAGACGTGCGTGAGAAACAACGATGCGTTTAGCGTCCTTGCTGAATTCGATCACTTTGAAATCTGCAGTCTCTTCAGCTTTTAAGGTAGTACCGTCTGCTTTAGCCAGGTGGCGGGCAGGACAGAAACCTTCAACACCATAGGTTAAGCCGATAAGGGCACCTTTGTCGTTAACTGAAGTAACAGTTCCTTTGTGGATAGAATCAACGGTGAACACTGTTTCAAAAACATCCCATGGATTTTCTTCGAGCTGTTTGTGACCGAGGCTCAGGCGGCGGTTCTCACCGTCGATCTCAAGCACAACCACATCCATTTTATCTCCCACCTTGCAGAATTCGCTAGGGTGTTTGATTTTTTTGCTCCATGAAAGGTCTGAAATATGCACCAGGCCGTCAACGCCTTCTTCCAGCTCAACAAAAACACCAAAGTTGGTGAAGTTGCGAACGGTTCCGGTGTGTTTTGAACCTTTTGAATATTTCTCCATGATCATGTTCCAAGGATCAGGGGTCAGTTGTTTCATGCCCAAGCTCATTTTGCGCTCTTCGCGGTCAAGTGTAAGGATCACGGCGTCGATTTCCTGGCCGATCTTCACAAACTCCTGTGCGCTGCGTAAATGCTGGCTCCAGCTCATTTCACTTACGTGAACAAGACCTTCAACACCAGGAGCGATCTCAACAAAAGCACCGTAATCATTGATCACAACTACTTTTCCTTTGATCTTATCTCCTACTTTCAGCTCTGCATTCAACGCTTCCCAAGGATGTGGCGTTAATTGTTTTAAGCCTAAAGCGATGCGTTTTTTGTCATCATCAAATTCAAGAATCACAACCTGGATCTTCTCGTCAAGTTTAACGATTTCTTCAGGGTGATTGATGCGACCCCATGAAAGGTCAGTGATGTGGATCAGACCGTCAACACCGCCTAAGTCGATGAACACACCGTAAGAAGTGATGTTCTTAACAGTTCCTTCAAGAACCTGTCCTTTTTCGAGTTTAGAGATGATGTCGCGTTTCTGTGTTTCAAGTTCAGCTTCAATCAACGCTTTGTGAGAAACAACCACGTTTTTGAATTCATTGTTGATCTTAACAACTTTGAATTCCATTGTTTTTCCTACGTAGATATCGTAATCGCGGATAGGTTTCACGTCGATCTGCGAACCTGGAAGGAAAGCTTCGATACCGAATACATCAACGATAAGACCGCCTTTGGTACGGCATTTAACCGAACCTTTAATGATCTCGTCATTTGCAAGAGCTTCGTTAACGCGATCCCAGCTTTTGCCGGCGCGCGCTTTTTTGTGCGATAAAACCAATTGTCCCTGAGCGTCTTCAGCATGATCAACGAACACTTCGATCGTATCTCCTACTTTCAGATCAGGGTTATAGCGAAATTCTGATAAAGGAACAACACCATCTGATTTGTAACCGATGTTAACTACTACTTCGCGGTTGTTTTTAGCAACCACAACACCTTCAAGGATCTGGAGATCTGTGATGGTGCTTAATTTTTCTGAATACAATTCATCCAGCTTCTTTTTTTCGTCTGCTGAATAATTGTCTTGTTTTTTTCCGATTGAGTTCCAATCGAAATCGGGGTTTCCAACTGTTTGGGCTTTGTCTGCCATTTAATTTTAATTGTATCAAACCATTAAGGCTGGTCTGAGAGATTAAACATGAATTTTAGCCGCCTATGCCTTAAATAAACGGGTTACAAATATACTCAGAATAAGGGAAAGCGGACCCATTGGGTGGTAATTTAAATTATTGATTAGCAGTTTCTTGAAAATTTTAACAGAACCGACGTTAAAGCGCCATAATGTCATAAAAACACGCTTTTTTTGTCCAAAAAACTGATTAAGAGTAAGGTAAAAACCTCTATCCGTTTTTCAGATGCACTTTGTTTCCGCTTTTTGTGATTAATGTTTATTTTTACCGGCTGTTGGCAATGATGTCTGCCCTGAACCGCCTCATAACCAGGCTGATGACGTCTGTTTAAAGGGTTTATACCCTGTAATATGACTATGAACAGATGACAAAAACTAAAAAGCACATCGGCGCCACCCCATTTTACCGGACCCTGCCCGCCTATCTCATCCGATGGTCGATTTTATCCCTCATTGCCGGTCTGTTTACAGGAAGTGCGTCCGCACTTTTTCTCAGCGCACTTGAATTTGTTACTCAAACCCGCGAACTGCATTCCTGGCTCATCTTTTATTTGCCTTTAGCCGGCTTATTGATCGGACTTTCCTATTACTATGCCGGAGAAAGGGTGACCAAAGGCACTCATTTGTTGTTTGAAGAATTTCACCGGCCTCAGAAAAAACTACCCTGGCTGATGGCTCCCCTGGTTTTTGCGGCCACCCTGCTCACCCATTTAACGGGTGGCTCTGCAGGTCGCGAAGGCACAGCGGTACAGATGGGAGCCACACTTACCGATCAGGTGGCGGGTTTCTTAAAAGTGGCGCGACGCAACCGACGGCTGTTGCTGATTGCCGGCATCAGCGGCGGTTTTGCTTCTGTATTCGGAACACCGGCAGCAGGGACAATTTTTGCAATTGAAGTACTGGTATTGCGGCGCTTAAGGGCCTATCTGCTGCTGCCTGCGATGATGACCGCCTTTGTTGCAGATGCTGTATGCACGGCATGGGGTGTAACACATACAGTTTATTTAATTCCGTATGTGCCGCCCATGAATTTTCAAAACCTCGGCATGGCAGTTTTATTGGGTATTTCGGCGGGAGTGTGCTCGCTGCTATTTGTACAAACTTCGGGATTCTTTGGCACGGTGTTTAAAAAACTGAAGTATCCCCCGCTCCGGCCGGTGATTGGTGGCCTCATCATCGCCCTTGTGGTGTGGTTGTGGGGCAATACCACTTATCTGGGTTTAGGCATACCGGTGATTGAACAATCTTTTACGCAGCCCGCGGCTGCTTATGATTTTGCTTTAAAAATTCTTTTTACTGCTTTTACGCTTGCGGCGGGTTTTAAAGGCGGAGAAGTAACGCCCCTGTTTTTTATCGGCGCCACGCTTGGCAGCGCACTTTCATTGCTGATGCCCTTGCCTCTGGCCCTGCTCTCAGGAATGGGCTTTGTGTCGGTATTCGCGGCGGCGAGCAACACCCCGCTTGCCTGTACAGTGATGGCAGTGGAAATGTTTGGCATGGACAGCGCGGTGTTTATGGCTGTTGCCTGTTTCAGCGCCTGGCTGTTCTCGGGGCGCAAAGGCATTTACCATACACAGAAACTACAGCCTGCAAAACATTTTGTTTACAGTAAAATCAGGATAAAAAAGAAACAATCTTAAACGTTGCGGTCAGGCACCTGTTTTAATGTTTCCAGTAAAAACTTCCAGAATTTCTGAACCGAACTGATCTGTACTTTTTCATCCGGAGAATGTGCGCCATGAATGTTTGGACCAAACGAAATCATTTGCATGGAGGGATAGTTTCTGCCCAGAATGCCGCATTCGAGACCCGCATGAACAGCGCTTACACGGGCTTCCTCATTAAACAAACGGCTGTACGTTTCCGTCATCAGTTTTACAACGGGAGAAGATGGATTTGGTGTCCAGCCAGGATAACCGCCAGCCAGCTTTACTTCTGCACCACACAATTCAAAAGCAGAGGTAATGGCCAAACTCAGATCTGTTTTTTCTGAATCCACCGAACTGCGCGAAAGGCACTGAACCTGGCATTCTCCTTTTCCAAACATTACGCGGGCAAGGTTGTTGCTGGTTTGCACCAAATCCGGAATGTCGGGACTCATTCGGTAGATGCCATTAGGACATGCGTGTAAACTGCGAAGGAGTTTTGATGTAAATGAAACATCTGCCACCTTCCCGGGCAATGTTGTTTCGTTGGCAGAGATAAGCAATTGCGGATCTGTGGTATGGTACTCACGCTGAAGCAAGGCCTGAAAATCGGCAACTGCAGTTTTTACATTTTCAATTTTCTCAGCAGGCACCACCAGCACCGCTTTTGATTCGCGTGGTATGGCGTTACGCAAACTTCCACCGTCTACCGAAGCGATCTCCGCCTGATAATCGTTGTGAAGCAAAAGCAACAAACGGTTCATGATCTTATTGGCATTGCCCCTGCCCAGGATAATGTCCATGCCCGAATGCCCGCCAGTCAAACCTTTTACCGTAAGCAATAAAGCTTTTCCGCCTTTGGGTGGAGTTTCGGTGTAAGTCGCATGCGCTGTAATGTCGATGCCGCCAGCACACCCTATTGTCAGATCCTTGTCATCTTCGGTGTCGAGGTTAAGCATGATGCCACCCTTCAGCAGTCCGCCTTTTAAAGCCAGCGCACCGGTCATGCCGGTTTCTTCATCAATGGTAAACAGTGCTTCCAGCGCGGGATGTGGAATATCGGTTGATTGCAGCAAAGCCATGATGGCCGCCACACCTATTCCGTTATCCGCGCCCAGTGTGGTTCCGGAGGCTTTTACCCAATCGCCCTGCACAAACATGTCAATGCCCTGCGTCTCAAAATCAAAACTGGTATCACTGTTTTTCTGGTGCACCATGTCTAGATGGGATTGCAGTACAACCGTTTCTTTTTTCTCCATGCCTTTTGTGGCTGGTTTGGTGATGATCACATTGCCCGCTTCATCAACAAGTACAGGCAGGCCCAGCTTTTCGCCAAATTGTTTCATAAAAGCGATCACCCTTTCTTCTTTTTTTGAAGGACGGGGAACCGCGTTAAGGTCTGCAAAATTGCGCCAAAGCGCCCTGGGTTCGAGTTGCCTGATGGTATCGCTCATAAAATTGTATTGTGGATTAAAAAAATCAAAGGTAATTTTTTTTTGAAGGACGAGACAACTCCGACCATTCTATAATTTGTAGCAAGCAGCTGCATGATTTACCGTTATCTTTAAAACATGAATAACAACCTTGATCCTGCAGAAGAAAACCTGAGCACTACCGACCGGGAATTAGAGAAGGCTTTGCGGCCTATCGCGTTCGACGATTTCAGCGGGCAGGAAAGTGTGGTGGACAATCTGCGGGTGTTTGTGGCGGCTGCAAAACAACGCAACGAAGCGCTCGACCATGTGTTGTTGCATGGTCCTCCGGGACTTGGTAAAACCACACTCGCGCACATCATCACCAACGATTTAGGTGTCAACCTGAGGGTGACAAGCGGTCCTGTGCTGGATAAACCGGGTGATCTGGCAGGTTTGTTAACCAACCTGGAACCCTTTGATGTGTTGTTTATTGATGAAATTCACCGTTTGAGTCCAGTAGTGGAAGAATATCTTTATTCGGCCATGGAAGATTACAAGATCGATATCATGATCGACAGTGGTCCGAACGCTCGTACAGTGCAGATCAAACTCAATCCCTTTACACTTGTTGGTGCCACTACCCGCAGCGGTTTACTGACCTCTCCTCTCAGGGCCCGTTTTGGCATTACCAGCAGGTTAAACTATTACGACAGCAAGGTATTGACACGCATTGTGCAGCGGAGTTCGGATATTCTGAACGTTGCCATCCGCGAGGAAGCCGCTTACGAGATCGCCCGCAGGAGTCGTGGTACGCCGCGTATTGCCAATGCTTTGTTGCGAAGGGTGCGTGATTTTGCGCAGATCAAAGGCAATGGTTCTATTGATATTGAGATGGCTACGTATTCGCTGAAAGCGCTTAACGTGGATAAGAACGGTCTTGATGAAATGGATCACAGGATTTTGAATTGTATCATTGATAAATTTAAGGGTGGTCCGGTTGGCATCAATACCATCAGTACTTCGGTAGGCGAAGAACCCGGAACCATTGAGGAGGTTTACGAACCGTTTTTAGTGCAGGAAGGTTACCTGATCAGGACGCCGCGTGGGAGAGAAGTAACAGAGATGGCCTACAAACACCTTGGTAAAAGTGTTTATAAGAGGCCGGGGACGCTGTTTAATGATTAAAGATCGAAACCACCTTTCCAATGATTTCAAAATTGAAAATGCCCCTTCGGTAACCGGGGCTTCGACC
>CAZFCR010000174.1:0-7183 GCA_964517305.1 uncultured Akkermansia sp. | reverse complement strand
TGGAAACCATTCTTGGCCGCCTCAAGAAAGAAGAAGGCGAGGATTTTACCAACCAGATGCTGGCTTTATTTTTGAAGAGGATCCCGGTAGATATGGAGGATATTGAGAAAGCAATCGCTGAAAAGAATGCACAACAACTGCGCACGAAAGCTCACCTGCTTGCAGGTTCACTCGCGAGTTTCAGGTTTACTCTCGGGACTTCTTTTGCTGCAAAGACAGAGAGTCTGGTACTGAACAATAAACCCGAAGAAGCTTGTGAGGCAGCGCAAAATTTGCTGAGTTATTTAAATACAACGTTGAACCAGGTGAAAGAATTTCTGAACACATGAAAAAAGTGCTGCTTGTAGAAGATGATGAAATAACCGGAAACATGCTCAGACACAAACTGAGCAGAGATCAATATGAGGTGGAAATGGCTGTGAACGGGCTTGATGCGGTCAGGATCCTGGATACTTTTATTCCCGACGTCATTGTTACCGATCTGATGCTGCCATTTGTTTCAGGTCTTGAGTTAATCAATCATGTGAGACAGGTGATGCAGAGTGAGGTGCCTGTGATTGTGCTTTCTTTTTCTGGCGACGAAGCCATGATCCTTAAGGCCTTCGACATGGGTGCCAGCGATTTTATGACCAAACCTTTCAGTCCGAACGAACTTTCAGTTCGGATAAAAAAACTGCTTGCGAAAAAATGAAAATGTGCTGGCTGTTCATTTGTCTGAGTTTTTTGCTGAGAGGTCAGCAGGTAGTTTCCGACAGTCTGTTTGAACAAGCTAAACAACACGCAGCTAAAAAAGAGTATCAGCGGGCCATCTCTGTCACCCGGCGGCTTATCGCCGCAGAGCCTGCGAACGAAGATTTTCGTTTATACCTCGGGCAGCTTCACGGCTGGAACCGGCAGTATAAAAAAGCCCTCACGCTGATCGACAGTGTTTTGAAAAAAGAACCCCTGCGAAAGGATGCTGTACACGCCCGCGCCAATGTACTTTTGTGGCAGGGAGATTTCCTGGCGCTGAAAAATTATGTGAGCGGTATCGAAAATCCGGATGACGAGTTGCTGTTGTTGCTCGGCCTTGCTTACGAAGGTCTGGTTGACTATAAAAATGCACTAAAGAGTTATAACCTTGTATTGACCCGCGATCCGGCAAACGAACGTGTACGTGCCGCCTTACGGGAAGCCAGCGTCAAAGCCGCCTCTAACCGGATATCACTGCAACATTTTACCGATGTGTTTACCAGGGGACAGGAAGGTGTCTGGAATTTGTCGGCCCTTGAATACTGGCGGCGTTTGCGGCGGGTGGTTTTTATCGGACGAGTAAATTATGCCACGCGTTATGGCGTTGCCGCGCTTCAGGCGGAAACTGATTGGTATGTTACACTTAAAAAGTCCAGCCTGTATGTGAATTATGCGTTTGCGCGCGAGCCACTGATCTTTCCAAACCATCGTATAGCTGCTGATTATACGCGGCAGCTGCCCGGGGGATGGGAGGCAGGCGCGGGTTTCCGTTATCTTTTTTTTGAAAACAGGTCACTGCCTCTGTTCACCGCTAATATTGGCAAATATTACCGTAACTGGTGGTTTAACCTGCGTTCCTTTTATAGTTTTGATAATGGCAGGTTCACGCAGGCTTATTTATTGAATAGCCGGTATCACTTAAAAGCGCCTTTGTCTTATCTTGAGCTGGTAACAGCGGCAGGACTCAGCCCTGATCAGGCTACTGTAGACAATCTGCTCCTCGACGGGCCGGAACGCGGACTGCCCAATTACCTTGCGCAGATCAACTGGCAACAGCGCATTGGGGCAAAGTTGTATGCGAGACTGAGTACCGGGTGGCAATTTGAACAATTGAGCCGCGAAAGGCAACGCACGCGTTTGATCCTGAGTGCCGGAATTACCTGTCTGTTTTGATGAAGGATTTAAACCGCATATACCTGAGTCAGGAAGGACCGATTCGTCTGGTCTGGGGTCTGGGTGCGACCTTTTTAATCGTTTTTGTTGTATTGGTGATCCTGTTGTTTGCGCTTAAAATTTACCGCAAACGAAGGCTGTGTTTACTGGAAAAACTGAGGAAAGAAGGCGAACAGTTATTGATGCACATGATATTTGAAGAAGATCCTGAAGTGCAGTCAGTGCCGGCTTCTTTCCTGAAAAAAAACAATGCAGGGAAGATGCTGGCGGAGATCCTCGTTCAGTTGAGGCTGGTGTTTTCGGGTGAAGTATCAGAAAAGGTGAGCAGGATCTATTTTTCAATCGGTTTGCATAAACAGGCATTGAGGAAGGTAAAAAGTAAACGTGTCCATGTGCGGGTGGCCGCGCTTTACGAGTTGTCGCTGATGAATTACCTTGACATGGCAAGTTTATGTATGAGATTTGTTAATCACCGTAACGAAATGCTGCGCCGGGAATCCCAGAACATACTGATTGAGCGTTACGGATTTGAAATGCTCCGTATTTTTAAAGATGTTACGTTCTCTCTGTCCGACTGGCAGTTGATGCGCATTCAGAACAGCCTCCGGAAATTTCCCTGCATAGATTCTGAGCTTGAACCATTGTTGCGCAGCAGCAATGCAACGGTTTGTATACTGGGTATAAAAACAGTGGCTGATCACCAGGTGTACCGGTTCCTGCCGCAGGTCATTGCGCTTTCAAAACACAGCAATGAGCTTGTTCGGCGGGCGGTTTATGCAGCCATCGGTACCATGAACGTTTACAACGAAGTAACGTTGCTGGAAGACAGGCTGAGCCTGGAAGAGGGCGAGGATACCCTGGTGGTGTTACTTGACGCATTAGCTGTGTTGGGATCACTGGGTACCGTAACCAAAGTGCGGGGTTTTCTTTACAGTGAGAGATTCAGAATAGTTCAGGCTGCGCTTAAGACCATCCATGACTGTTACAGCCAGGCAGGTGCAATTCCCGACGCTGATCTGCACAGTGAAATAACAAACATCACTTCACAATACAGTCTTCAGGTATGAGCGGTGTATTTAATATCTTGAATTTGATTTTCCTGTTGTACAGTGCGGTTGTTGGCACTTCTTACCTTGTGTTGGGCGTATTGTCAATGATGGAGATCAGCCGCTACAAACGCAAAAATTCATTTGTAGACTACAGGCAGTTGCTGGTAAACGAAAATGTGCCTTCTGTGGCTGTAATTGCTCCGGCTTATAATGAAAGTGCAACCATTGTTGAGAATGTAAAGTCATTGTTGTCTCTGCAGTATCCCCGTCTTGAGATAGTGATCGTAAACGATGGCAGCAAGGATGACACTTTGCAGAAGGTAATTGATAAATACAACCTGGTACCGGTAAATTATTTATTTAAAGAAACACTTAAAGCCAAACCGGTGCGTGGCATCTACAGGTCCCTGAATCCCGCTTATTCGCGCATATTGGTGGTGGATAAGGTGAATGGCGGAAAAGCGGATGCACTGAATGTGGGCCTTAATCTGGTGCAGGCCGATCTTGTGACCTGCATTGATGTGGATTGTATGCTGGCCGAAGATTCACTTCTCAAACTGGTGAAACCCTTTCTTGAAAAAGGAAAAGGTAAACTTATTGCCTGCGGGGGCGCTATCAAGATTGCCAACTCAGGTAAAATTGTAAGTGGCAAATTGATTGAGGCTAAAGTGCCGCAGCAGTTTCTCGCAAAGATTCAGGTACTGGAATACATCAGGGCATTTTTAATGGGCCGTATGGGATGGAGCCGCATCAATGGCCTCTTGTTGATTTCAGGTGCTTTTGGCATGTTCGACAGACGCATCGCACTCGAAGCCGGTGGTTACGATCCTTCAACAGTAGGAGAGGACATGGAACTTGTGGTGAGGATGCGGCGTGTGATGATGGACAGGAAAGAAAAACACCGTGTTTCTTTTATTCCTGATCCTTTGTGCTGGACTGAAGTACCCGAGAGCCTGAAAATCCTCGGGAGCCAGAGGAACAGGTGGACCCGTGGCACAATCGAAACGCTGTGGCTGCACCGGCGCATGTTTTTTAATCCGCGTTTCGGGCGTGTGGGTCTGCTCAGTTATTCTTATTGGTTTTTCTTTGAATGGCTCGCGCCACTTATTGAGTTCTTCGGATTATTCTATTTTCTAACACTTATGGTGTTTTATGATGTGTACTGGCTTTATTTTATTTCCCTCCTGGCCGGCGTGTATTTTTTCGCCATCATGAATTCCTGTCTGGCACTGCTCACCGAAGAGTGGGCCTATACGCAGTATCCGGGTAAACGAGATGGTTTAAAATTGCTGTTTATTTCGCTTATTGAGCCTGTCATTTTTCATCCTTTTGTGGTTTGGTCAGCGGTAAAAGGCAACTGGTTCAAATTGTTCAAAAAAAATCTGAAGTGGGGCCAGATGACGCGTAAAGGTTTTAACACGCCCGCGGCAAAATAACATCTTTTCAATTGTTTTTTTCTTGAGGGAAGAAATGCGCGGCTTAGAAGGTTTGTAAACATCGTAAAAATTTTATTAGATTGAAATTCATGCTGTTACATAGTTGTCTAATACATCTTACTCTTATGTATAATTCTATGATGTATATTTGTATTATAAATTTTAATCATGATCTATTCATCAGAATTAATAAAAGGAACTTTAAAAACTATCGTCCTGAAGCTGCTTGCCAGTAACAAACGCATGTACGGTTACGAGATCACACAGATGGTAAAGGAACAAACTTCTGATCGGATCCAGATCACCGAAGGCGCGCTTTATCCCACACTGCATGCGCTGGAAGCGGAGGGGCTGGTGACAGTTGAAACCGAGTACATTGGCAAACGGGTGCGGAAATATTACGCGCTCAGTCCTGGCGGTAAAATTAAAGCGAAAGAAAAAGTTAGTGAGCTGGCTGATTTTATGCAGACCATGAAGTTCCTTCTCGACATTAAGCCAAAAAAAGCCTGATGTACCGGTTAACAGACGAACAGATGGCCTACATCGCGGCCGACATCCGCAACCGGGGCATTGAGATGCCGGAACTGGCGGATAATCTTCTGGATCACATCTGTTGTATCATAGAGCAGGAACTAAAAGAAGACGGAGATTTTTATTCGTTTTACGAGACAACGGTTAAGCGGTTTTACAAAGATCAGCTCTGGGAAATAGAGGAAGAAACAATGGCACTCATCATTTTTAAAAACTATTATATTATGAAAAAACTAATGATCATCAGCGGTCTTTTATCAGCGACCACACTATGCTTCGGCATTATTTTTAAGTTTATGTTCTGGCCTGGCGCGGCGTTCTTATTGTTGAGCGGCGTAGTCATCACCAGTTTTTTATTTCTTCCGCTTCTTTTTACCATCAAGATAAAGGAAAAAGACGCGGCGAGAGATAAGTGGCTCCTTGGCATCGGTACCCTGCTGGGAATACTTGTTTCGGTTCACATTCTTTTTAAAGTCATGCACTGGCCAGGTGGTAATGTGCTGTTTGTGGCCTCAATGGCGCTGATGCTTCTGGTTTTTGTCCCGTTTTATTTTTTCTCCGGTATCAGGAGCCAGGGAGGCAAAACCAACACAGTAATTGTTACGCTGCTCATGATCATGGGCTGCGCCATGTTTCTCATGCCTTTTTCATCTTCGAGGGTCAAACGGATGGAAGGATTGGCCAGTACAAGGCTGCTTGTGCAGAATGAATCTATTCTTTCGCAGCAGAAACGGCGCTGATGGATGAAATGACGGCCGCACAACCTGATCATTTAAAATCGCTCACCGATTCAATATACAATTTGTGCGGCGAATTAAAGGGGATAATTCTTAAAATGGATGTTGGCACTGCGGGGATAAAACCGGATTTTGAAAAGCAGGAGACTTTTATTTCCAATACTTTTACCGGCCCTTATTTTTCAGAGGAACAACCGGCCCGGCAACAGTTGTCGCTTCTTTGCGATAAAGCTGCGGTTTACAATCTAAGGATTAAGAATGAACCCGGCGTTCAGCCAATCGAAACGGCTTTGTTGTGTGGCATGGTGAAAGAAAACAAAAGTTTTGCAGCGCTTGCTTTTTTATCTCAGGTACAGGCTCAGGTGTTGCAAAACCAATTGGCATTTAAAGTAAAAGCGCTTGCTTTAAAAAACTAAGTAGTGAAAAAGACAATAAAAAAGGGAACGCGTAGTTCCCTTTTTAGTTTACAGGCCCTGGATCCAGTTGATCACTTCGTCCTTGGTTTTGCCTATCTTTTTCTGGATCCGGCCCACGAGTTCATCGTCTTTGCCTTCTTCATATTTAAGATCGTCTTCTGTCAGATCGGCGTACTGTTGTTTGATCTTTCCTTTGATCTCGTTCCAGTTGCCCTTGAGTTTTAATTCCTTGCTGTTCATAATCAAATGTTTTTTGATACATAAACAGCAATCTTAATGCCAGCGGCACCGGCAAAATTTATCGCGGTTTTATTCTTCCATCGGATACCCCTTGGCCACCCAGTCAGGTTTGATGCCTTCAGGAATTTCAAGCACTTTGGTATTTTTAAATCCTGCCGCTACCAGCGCGTCAAAAGCAGGTTTGATGTTGGGACAACTTGAGAAGGAACAACAGCCACAATAAATGACCACTGTTTTATTTTTGTTCTCCATGCTCAGTTCCGATTTCATTTTGTCGATGGCGGTAACACTTGTTCCCCGGCCAACAAACTTTGCTGTTTTGATATTTTCCATCGGACCAACATTAAACACAACCGGTTTATCGCCCGACGTGGCGGTCAGTTTAGCGGCGAGATCTGCCGTAGGCATCAGCTGTTCTTTTTTCCATGTTTGAGCGAGGCTGACGTCCATCATCAGCGTAATAAATCCAATTACAAGAAAGTTTTTCATAAAGCAGGTTGTTGTTAAGTACGGCAATTTACAATTTGCAATAATTGGAGAAATTTAAAAATTGCAAATTTTTTAGGATTCGAAGCTTTTTAAGGAATCTTGGGAAATGTCTGGATTAATCCCGGTATCCATTTAGAAAGCCCGTCTGTTTTTCTTGAAGAAACGCCGTAACTTAGACACAGAAAAAAAATGCGCCGGAAAGATTTTTTAAAATGGATGGCCCTCGCGCCATTATCGCTCAGTGCTATGAATCTAAAAGAATTTGAAAATCTGACGGGTGATTTACCCGCCGGACGTAAAAAGTTACCTGTGTTGTTTACCTCACACGGCAATCCGATGGATATTCCTATGAGCCGTGAAGAACGGCCTTTCTGGCATAC
>CAZFCR010000173.1:0-7188 GCA_964517305.1 uncultured Akkermansia sp. | reverse complement strand
CTGAAAGGGCGCCATCACCGAACGTATGGACATCGTACATCATATAAGCCGAAAGAATGCCGCATAAGCCCTGAAGGGGCGAAATTAAACAATGCACCGCGCCGGCTTAAGTCTCCGAAACCCTTGTCAAAAACCCTACTCCGACAGTGCAGACCTTAACGAACAACCATTGACCAGATTTTACCTGACAACTTACCGGATTTACGCTATAGCTCAAAAAATAAATTTGTAAAAAAGCCTCTCCTCGCCAACGCACAAGATATACTTTCGTGTTCTGCGGCATATAAGCCGATCTCAAAAAACAAAAAAGTGTTTTCGCTATCGGTTCAGAAAATTCAGGTTTTAAAATGGCAGCACAGCGTACGGTCTTGCACTTAATAAAAAAACCCCCGGCTTTGCCGAGGGTTGATCTTGTTTTTGTTGGGGTAAGTAATGGGATTCGAACCCACGACCCCCAGAACCACAATCTGGTGCTCTAACCGACTGAGCTATACCTACCGTTTAGGGCTGCAAATTTAATAAAACTTTTATGTATTTAAAAAATTATCTGATCAAAGTCACATTTCCTTTCCGGAATGTTTCGGCGCCATTGATACATTTTACTTTTAAATACCAGCCAAACACGCCCACATCGGCATCCTTGCCCTTATACTTACCGTCCCAGCCTGCATTTTTATCTGTAGTTTCATACACCAGTTCGCCCCAGCGGTTATAAACAGCCAGGTAAACTTCATCTACCTTTAAACCACGCACCCTGAACAGATCGTTCTCCCCGTCCCCGTTCGGCGTAAAAGTATTCGGCACAAAGGCATCGGTATCGATGCACCCTTCCGTAAAAGCGTCTACCCTCACCTGTACCCATTCGCGGCACACCCCGCGCGAAGCTACGGCCGTGTAGGTTGTGGGTTGTTTAGGATAGGCAGTAACCGTGTACCCACTTATTGGCGTGGTACTGCTCACCGGGAACCAGCTGACCTGCGCCCCGGGCTCTCCAACGTAGGTGAGTATCGAAGGTTCACCTATCGTGACCACTGAAGGACTTGCAAATGCACCGATAGGCGTTTTTGACAAACGGTCTACAAACACTTCAGTGGTAAGCATAAAAACACAGGCTTTTCCATCGCGGATCTGATCGGTAGTGATGTTGACCGAGTATTCAGTATAAGCTGTTGGCGTGGCCACGGGGTTGGGCAAGGCATAATTGTTAAGCGACTCCGCGGGTTTCCAGTCATAAGAAATTCCGCCGCTCGCGCTGAGTTGCACACTGTCGCCGTAACAGATCGTATCTGCCTTGCTGATACTTAATGGCGGAGGCGTTTCGATGTCTATCACCTCCGTCTTGCTGTGTTTACAGCCGTAAGCGTTGGTGACGCTAAGTGTAACAGTATGAATGCCTCCGGCACTGTAAAAATGGTAAGCGTTCTGAACTGTTCTGGTGATGCCCGGAAAAAGTTCCCAGTTCCAGGCAACGATATCAGATTCGGATTTATCGAAAAAATAAACTCCGCCTCCGCAGGGATTCATGCTGTATGAAAAGCTGGTGGTAGGCGTTGGGTTGACCTGAACCTGGGTGGTCAAATTGGCTACACAGGAATACCCAAAAGAAGTGTTCACAATCTGAACAGAATAAACGGTTGTTTCAAGCGGGCTGGCAATGGGTGAAGGGTTATTGGGGTCGTTCAATGACGTGGCCGGCGTCCAGCTATAACCGGTTCCTCCCAATGCGCTTAGTTGTATCGAATTGCCGTAACACACCGTATCACTGTTGATCACGCCAGGCATAAAATTAAGTATGGCGACGGATTTGGTGAGCACCGACTTACACCCGTTCACGTCCGTGACTGACAACTCAATATTATACACACCGTCAGCTGTATACGCGTACGCAGGCGACTGTTCACCTGAAACAGGGCTGCCATCTCCGAAATTCCATGCGTAAGGACCAGGACCAAAATTGCCTGTAGAAATATTGGTGGTGACAACGGTGTTGGTACATGGCGTAGAAATGATGTTGAATCCTGCAGTGGGTGTAGGCGCCACATCCAGCTGCACCGTCAGCGTCTTAACACAGGTATATCCGGGCGAGTTGTTGGCGATCTGGATGGAGTAAACCGTTGTGCTGTTGGGGCTGGCGACAGGATTGGCTATGTTGGGATTGTTGAGACTGCCGCCCGGCGTCCAGGTGTAACCTGTACCTCCGCTCGCAGTCAATGTTACCGCAGAACCTCTGCAAATGCTCTGCGTTCCGGCAGCAAGGGGACTAAAAGAGAAAACAGATACAGGAGTGGATTGAATATCCTTGCAACCGTTAATATCGGTGACGGTGAACGTGATATTGTAATTGCCGTTCGTTTGATAGGTATGAGACAAAGTTCCGGAGGTGACCAGAGGAGAGCCGTCTCCGAGGTTCCACTGGAAAGGATTGACGCCCAGGTTCCCACTTGTTGTCTGACTCAGGTTAACGGTGTTCGAACACTGAGAAGACTGAACGTTGAGGGTGCTGCTCGGTTTAGGATAAACAGTGATGTAAGTAATCGTAGAATCTTTGCGGTTACAGGTTTGCTCATCTCGCACAACAAGTGAAACCGTATAAGTGCCGGGCAAGGTATAAGTAACAGTGGGATTGATATTGGTTGAAGTTGTGACGCCATTTCCGAGGTACCACATATAGGATGAGTTGGTTCCGGTTGGCGGTGTGGCGTTGGTGAATGTTACTGTCATCGGATTACAGCCTGCAAGCGTATTGGTGTTGATGGTAGCGATGGCCAGCTGCAACTGGAAGTCGAGTTTGATCACACCATTGTTACAATTGCCGCTGTAATTAGGGTTACCCGGTGTTCCGGGCCAGGAACCGGGAGTCACCGGAAAGTCATCATTCCCCCCGCAACCCGCGCAAACCGACTGATAGATCTTTCCCTGCGGATCAAAACGCGAAGTACCGCCATCCACGTGTTCACGGCTGATGGGTCCGCCAAAATAAGAACCGTAATCAAGATTGACACCGTTGGAATCGAGTCCCATAAAATAAAAGTCGTAACCGGTGGTACTGCCCTGTGTGGGAATCATCAGCGGCATGTTGGCCATGGGCTGATTCTGTGTCAGAAGATTTCCACCCCAGCCCGACACATAAATATTATTACACCTGTCAACCGAAAAGGCGGAAGGAGAAATGTCCACATCGTTCTGCTGATTTCCGAATTTGGTGGACATGTTCAGGGTATTGAGCGTTGAATTAAAACGCGATATAAACTGGTGTGTTCCCGAAACGCTGAATATGGTTGCCGCGTTGGAAGCCACAACCACAGGCACATTCCCCAGTGATTGACCGTAAATGTAGATGTTGCTGTATTTATCGCTTTGTATAAAATAACTCTGATCGTATTGAGGCGTGCCAAAATAAGTTCCGTTGAGCACCGTGTTTCCCGATGCGCTGATTCGGATCACGTAACCATCCGCTATGCCCCCCTGGTAACTCGACTGGTAGCCGCCGCTCACAAAAGGAAAATTCTGACTGGATGTTCCACCCGTTACATACACCTGTTGGTTGGGCATTACAATTAATCCGTAACCGGCGTCAACACTGCTGCCGCCAATGTAAGAGGAATAAAGCAGGCTGGAAAGATTGCTGTTGAGTTTGGAAATGATTCCGTCCTGACGACCACCGAGCGTATTATCAAAACTGTTTACGGTCGGAAAATTAAAAGAGCGGGTTGAACTGGTAACATAAATATTGTTGGCTGCATCAACCTGGATCTCACCGCGGCACTGATCACCGTAATTGTACTGAAGGCTGTCGTAATCCGGTTCAAAAACAATCAGGTTACCCTGTTGCGGCGGTGTGGCCGGAACTACATACGAATTGGTGTACTGATCGGAATGGTTAACGCCATCGTTGCCTGTGCCTCCAAGAAAAGTAGAAGCCAGGAGCGCTGAACCGGAAGCGTTGAATTTGGTAATGTAAATATCGGTACCGTTCACAAAACGCATGCCGTTGGAAACAAACATGAGAAAACTGCCGCCGTTAAAAGTATTGTCGTATGCGTTTTGCAGAACAGGGAAATTGGCGCTGCTGGTAACCCCGTAAATACACAGGTTATTGCTGTTGTCCACCACCATGCTGTGTACGGTTTCTGTATAAAAACCACCGAGATAAGTTGAATAGATCAGTGCCGTTCCTGTTGAATTGTATTTTGTAACAACAACATCGGTATTGCCATAATAAATAGGTCCGAAAAAACTGCTGCTGTACGCGCCTAATGTTGTTGGATAACCCGCGCTGTAAACTATGCCACCTGAATACAGATTGCCCTGCGCATCATAGGTGGCGGTCATGCCAAAATTATCAGCGGTAGATCCTGATTGCGCCGCGAAAACAAGCACGGGATCTATCACAAGTTCATAACGCTGGTCGTAACCATTGGGAAAATCAAAACTCACCACCTTGTTTTTAAGACGGTAATTGCAGGCTACTTCGCGGGTCTCCCCATTGATTATCTGGTACGCGTAAGGTTTTTGTTCGGTTACACCGTTCACACTCAGCTTTGTGATGAGCGCGCCTTTTTTTAAAGATAACTGGTCGATGCCCTCGTAGGCCATTTTGATCTGAGAAGGATCGCCACCCGCGGCCACATAAAAATTGTACTTTATGCCGCGTGCCGAACTGAGAACCTCATAATCGATCTGGTTATAAATGTTACGCAGCAAAACCTGCTGGTAATTTTTCACTTCGCTTTTCCAGCGGCTTTCGTCGTTGCCAAGAAAAAAATTCTCATAATCTTTGCCTTCCTGCTTTTTGTCGATCAGCGGATCGGTATTGGCGTTCACAAAACTGATGCGGTATGCATGGCCTTTTACATCCGCGTTTTTATCCGGCGGAAATTGCCCGTGGTGCAATTGACGGTATCGGACTTTGTCGTAGAAATTAAAAGTGAGCGAATTCTTCTCCAAAAAAAGTGCGCCGCCATCAAGCTGAGCGCGAAAAAGAATGTTGGACTCCCATTGTCCTTTGTTTTCGGTAAACCTCAGCGACGGACTGGCGTGGGGTGTAATCACCTTTTGCTCTGGGCTGTTCTGGGCGGGTGCAAGCGCAAAAACAAAACAGCAGAGCACAATATAAAGTTTGGTCAGCATAATCAAATATACTCCAATTGCGCAAAAGCCACAAGCCGCTAGGTGCTTTATTTTCAGACCAAAAAGCATAAACAATTAATTAATTTTTGGACTTCGTTCTCTCATTGCTCATACCTTTTTGTACCATGGTGCTACAGCTACAAAACCAGCGTCCTGCACTTAGATCCTGCTGTTTTTCAGGCCTCTGCCAATTCAATTCCCCTCATTTGGCAATTAATTAGTACTTTTGCGGTTTATGCCAAACGTAGTAGCAATAGTAGGAAGACCGAATGTTGGAAAGTCAACGCTCTTTAATCGTTTAACAGAAACCCGTCAGGCGATAGTTGATGAAGTGTCGGGCGTTACGCGCGACAGGCATTACGGGAAAGCCGAATGGCAGGGTGTTGAATTTTCAATCATCGACACCGGCGGTTACATTCGCGGCAGCGAGGACGCTTTTGAAGGCGAGATCCGCAAACAGGTGAAGATCGCCATTAACGAATGTACAGTACTGGTATTTGTTGTAGATGTAACAGAAGGCATCACCGACTTCGATAAAGAGGTGGCCAACATCATCCGCAAAAGCAACAAGCCCGTGATCATCGTGGCCAATAAAAGCGATAACCACGAAAAGGCCGCTTATTCAGCGGAATTTTATCAGTTTGGTCTGGGTGATGTATTTCCTATCTCTGCCATCAGCGGTAGCGGTACCGGCGACTTTCTCGACAAACTTGTTGAGTTATTACCGCCTGAAGAAAAAAAGGAAGAGATCCCTGTTCCCCGCATTGCCATTGTAGGACGACCTAACGTTGGAAAATCTTCTCTTACCAACGCCCTTTTGGGTGAAGAACGTAACATTGTTACCGACATTGCAGGAACCACCCGCGATACCATTCATACCCGTTATACAAAATTCGGCCATGATTTCTGGCTGATTGATACCGCCGGGATGCGGAAAAAAGCCAAGGTGCACGAAGACCTTGAATTTTACAGCGTGATGCGCACCATCAACGCCATTGAAGGCAGCGATGTGTGTTTACTGATGATCGACGCCACACAAGGCATGGAGTCGCAGGACCTCAGCATCCTGAGCCTTATCGAAAGAAACCGCAAAGGTGTTGCCATCATCGTCAACAAATGGGATCTGGTTGAAAAGGACACAAAAACCGCGAAAGAATACGAAGAACGCATCCGCGAAAGGATCATGCCTTTTAAAGACATTCCTATTCTTTTTATCTCCGTTCACGACAAACAACGCATCATGAAGGCGGTGGAAGTGGCCATGAAAGTGTACGAGAACAAAACCCGCCACATCCCTACCCGTCAGCTCAACGATTACCTTTTACCAATCATCGAAAATACGCCGCCTCAGGCTGTGAAAGGCAAATACGTAAAGATCAAATACATTACCCAGCTGAAAACCGAAGCGCTGTTTATGTTTTATTGCAACCTGCCGCAGTATGTAACGGAAGCCTACAAACGTTTTCTTGAGAACAAGATCCGCGAAGCTTACGATTTCAGCGGCGTGCCCATTGTAGTGAGCATCCGCAAAAAAACCTAGAAGTAATTTATTATTGTTTCATGCCGTTATCCAGCCAGCACTGGATGAGTCGCAGTTCGTTATCAGGCAGTTTACCTGTTTGTGGCATGTATCCGCCTGTGCCGTCAATCACCCGGGCTTTGATCCTGCCGGCATCTGCCTTTTGTTTAAACTGCTCGTACGAACCGAATTCCGTTTCTCCGCTTTTGAAACCCGGATTGTGGCAGCTCACACATTTTGTATCCACAATGGGCTTGATGTGTTTTGAATAAGTGACGGTATCGCAGAAACCCACAGCTACGGGGGCCGTAACCGGAACCTTCCCGACTTTTTTTTCGCATGAAGAGAGGGTGAGCAGCGTGATCACAAAAATGGCACACGCCGCTGAGAATAATTTTTTACGCATAGATTGTTTTATTTTACCGAAGACTTTCTTTCAAAATTAAAAAACTTTTGCAACATGAAGTTATTAATGAATAATAATTGTATTTTAGATCGTTAAAACCGTTACTATGACCAGACTTCTTACCGTTATTTTA
>CAZFCR010000172.1:1945-7227 GCA_964517305.1 uncultured Akkermansia sp. | reverse complement strand
AATCACAATTCATCTGTAGCGCTTCGGGGGCTGTGATGTGATTTAATTTGGTGTCGCTGTTATAGTTAAGGAACCCGTAAAAAAACTCGCGCACCCTGTGCCCCCCAACTGTGACGGGACGCTCTGACAAAGATTGTTCTTTGATCAGCGCATCGAAAAATGATACCGGCATGGTTTCGTAGATGCGCCAGCAGTGGTTCTTCAGATTAAATGCATAAACAAAATGTGATGCGAAAAAAAGCGGAATCAGCACATATACGACCCGCAAACGTTTATTAAAACGATCGATCAAAAAAGCGAGCGATACCATGAACAGGAGGTAAAAAAACAGACCCGTGCGGTCTTCGGGATAATTGACGCCCAATAAAACCTTCATCAGGTAAAAGGCCAGGATACACAACACAAGCGCTGGAAACACCAGGAAAAAATCGCGCTCAACAACAGCTTTTCCTTCCTTTATCAGATCTCTCACAAAAAAAACAAACATCAGCAGAAATAGTGCCAGCACCACCAGGGATGGGAAGGTCGCTTCAACCGTCAGCATATCGATGAGACTTTTAAATGTCACCTGCCAGTAACTTTCTCCCCCGCCATAATAAAGCGCGCCGGCTTCCTTTAAATAAAACGCATATTTTGTCCAGAAAAAAAGCAGGGCGCCATGCAACAGCAGCGCCAGAATGTTCTGAATATTAAAAAAACGGTGGTGACGTATCTGAAACACAGCAATGAGGAAGGTGAGGATTACGAGCACAATCACAAGTGTAAGGTTGGCCGACAGCGCAATCTGTGAGAATAAAATAAACTTAAAAAAATGTCGCTGCAAAAGTGATCTGCGATAGGCCACGAGGTAATAAACCGCCAGGCAGAGAAAAGACATGGATAAGGCGTAGCCCCTGCACAGCGCGTAAAAACTCAGAAAATTAAAGGAGATCAGAAAAGCGGCCGAAAAAACACTGCGGGTGACGTTGTGCAGGAACAATTTATTGAATCTGAAAACTGCATAACACATTACAAGATAGGCGGCAATGCATGGCAGGCGAAGCGCCAGAGGTGAAGACCCGAACAATTTAAAACTCATCCACGCAGTGGCGCTCATTAAAAAATGCCCATTTGCATCGGGGTGTGATAAAAAAGGAAAAAATTTTCCGGGCTGCACATAAAAATAAAATGTAGCCACCTCGTCGTGCGAAAAGGGCACGAGGGCGCATCGCAGCACCACAACCACCAGCGTGATCACACTGACGAGAAAATAAAAACGGTTAAAAGCCTTGAGGTTTCCCGTTTCCATTAAGGCAAAATGTAGTTAAGGTGTTTGTCGAATTTCTCGAGTGTACGAATACCGGATGAACTGATGTGTTCAAACTCCTTGTCACAGAAAATATTTACGATCCGGATGTCGGGCATCAACTCCTGGATGTAGCGGTACTGGTTCTGTTCGTACTGAAAGTCCGTTGAATTGCGCAGTCCCCTGATCACCACCACTTCGTATCCCAGCGATGCTACAAAATCGGTGAGCAGACCATTGTATTCTTCGATCTGCCGGTAAGCCAGTGTTTGTGGTCTTTTCCACATCCTTTCGTTTTTATCGGGATTTTGTCCGAATGCCACAATCACTTTGTCAAAGATCCGTTCCGCCTTTTGAAGCACGTTGTAATGACCTTTGTGAAAAGGATTAAAACTGCCGCAGAACACGCCAATCTGCGGACGGCGTTGCTCAACGTAGGCAATCAGCGCATCCAATTGTCCTTTTTGATTGAGCTGCTGCAGGATGCGGATGCGTTCGCGCCGGTAATCTTTAAAATCGGCAAACTGGTATTCCCTGAAGATCTGGTGCTCGTGCGCGATCTGCTCTGCGAGCGGCCTGCTGAGTATGTAAAGATCGGCTGCGATGAGTTTCGCGGATTTTTCAGAAGAGGCCACGTGCTGTTTTGTATCCAGGATCATCTGCCTGATATGTTTCACCGAAGTATCTGTTAAAGATGTTTTCCGGGCATGCGTCGCAAAAAGATCCGCCGAGCGTTCTTCGTTGTCGGAAGCTTTGGGATCGTAAACGGCATCGTGATAAACCGCCGCGAGGAACAATTCCTCATCAGCCACATCCTCACCGAGTTGTTTCAGCACTTCTTCCAGGTGAACACGGGTATGGTAATGCCGGTGCTGACCTGAATAAGCTTCCAGCGCATCAGTTGGAAAACCTGACTGACGCAGACGATCATTTATCTGCCCAACATTCATCTTTTTAGTTTTTACTCAGATAATAAAGTGTACTGCAATTATTTTCGTGCAGAATGTGTTTTGCCTGTTGCTGGATCATTTCACGCGTCACGGCGGCGTATTTGCCAATCTCCTGGTTAATCAGGTCGGCATCACCGAGCAATTCCGAAATGGCCAGGTTCGTGGCTTTGGTGAGCACATCGGTCTCACTGAAAGTAACGCTAGACTCCACTTTGTTTTTACATTTCTGCAATTCGTCTGTATCCACCAGTGAGGTTTTGATCTTTTCAAGTTCTTCAAAAATCCCCTGTTCCGCATCCTCCATCTTCACATCTTCAGGAATCTTTCCGCTGATCACAAACAGTCCTTTGTCAAGATCCCCCATCACGTATGCGTTGATCTCGCTGAACAATTGTTTTTCGATGACCAGCGATTTATACATCCTGGATGAGTTGCCCCTGCTGAGGATGTCTGAGATCAGGTCTACCGTGTGATAGGCGTCATCTCTTCTCGAACACATGTGGTAAGCTTTGTAAATTGAATTAGCCGGCACTTCTCTTTCCACGGTGAGCCTGCGCGGTTCGTTCTGCGGCGGCTCTTCAGGCAGGCGGCGAAGCGGTTTTTGTCCAGCCTCTATCGGTGCAAACCATTTATCGGTGAGTGCTTTTACTTCGTTGATATCCACGTTGCCCGCCACTACCAGAACGGCATTTGATGGATTGTAGTGTTTTTTAAAAAAGGATTTTACATCGTCCATGGTCGCTTCCTCGATGTGCGAAATCTCTTTACCGATGGTGGCCCATTTGTAGGGATGTATTTTATAGGCCAGCGGTCGCAGCAGCAACCACACATCGCCATAAGGCTGATTGAGGTAACGTTGTTTAAATTCTTCGATCACCACATTTCTCTGCACCTCTAAACTTTTTTCGGTAAATGCGAGATTCAGCATGCGGTCACTTTCTAACCAGAAAGCTGTTTCAAGATTCTCGGCCGGCACCGTGCAATAATAATTGGTGATGTCGTTGGTGGTGAAAGCATTGTTATCGCCGCCCACCATCTGAAGCGGTTCGTCGTAAGAAGGAATGTTAACACTGCCCCCAAACATCAGGTGTTCAAAAAGATGGGCGAAACCGGTTTTATTTTCATCTTCATCGCGGGCGCCCACATCGTAAAGTACGTTTACACAGGCAAGAGGTGTACTTGTATCGCGGTGAATGATAACAGTGAGATTATTTTTAAGCTTAAATTTTTCGAATTGGATCATAGAGGAATAAAAGCTTAAAATTAAAGATTATAAAACAATTACCTGTGGCCCGCTGTAATTATCCGGCGTCTCATACCTGAAGCGCCGAAAGCCTGGCGAGTGTTGCACGGAACTCGTTATGGATTTCGCGTAACACTTCAGCTGCCGGCTGAATGTGATCAATGAGCGCGCTCACCTGCCCTATTTCAAGTTCTCCTTCATCAAGATCTCCTTCAAACATGCCTTTTTTGGCGCGGGCACGTCCCAGCAATTCACGCAGTTCATCGGTACCGGCTCCTCTTTTTTCCGCCTCATCCACCTGTTTAAAAAACTGGTTGGTGATCAGTCGCACCGGTGTAAGTTGTTTGAGGGTTAAACGGGTATCGCCTTCTTTTGCTTTGACAACAGCGGTTTTAAAAGCCGGGTGCGCGCTGCTCTCGTGGGTGGCCACAAAACGGCTGCCTACCTGAACCCCTTCGGCACCCAATGCAAAAGCGGCTGCCATCTGCGCACCTGTGCCAATGCCACCCGCGGCAATCAAAGGGATCTTAACATGTCTGGCAATTTCAGGAATCAATACCAGGGTGGTTGTTTCTTCCCTTCCATTGTGACCGCCAGCTTCAAAGCCTTCGGCCACCAATGCATCCACACCGGCTTCCTCACATTTTATCGCAAAACGCAAAGCACTTACCACATGCACCACTGTGATTCCTTTTTCTTTCAGAAACCCCGTCCATGTTTTTGGATTGCCCGCGCTGGTGAACACAATTTTTACACCCTCTTCCACAATGATCTTCATGTGTTCCTCAATATTCGGATACAACAAGGGCACATTGACGCCAAAAGGACGTGGGGTGGCTGCCTTGCATTTTTTGATGTGGTCTCTTAAAACATCCGGATACATGCTGCCCGAACCCAGAAGGCCCAGTCCGCCCGCGTTGCTAACAGCAGACGCCAATTCCCATCCACTGCACCAGATCATTCCCGCCTGAACAATGGGAACTTCAATGTTAAAAAGATCGCAAACCCTGTTATTCTTCATATAAAACGCTCAAAGATTTTGGCAAAATTTAATGTTTTTAAACTAAAAAGCTGTAAAAAAAGAAGGAATCACCGAAAAAAACGTTAATTTATTATCTATATTTGGACTGACCTAAATTGTTAAAATGAGGATATTTACACTCTTACTTCTTACTTCCCTTTCTTTTTCACTTCATGCCCAGTGGTTATGGGATTACGGCATGAGCCTGGGGGGCAGCAATTACCTCGGCGATATTGGCGGGAAAGAACAATCACGACGCGATTTTATATCAGATATCAAACTGGCCAAAACCCGCTGGAACGTTGGCGGATTTGTTCGTCACAAATGGCGTCCGAAAATTTCGTGGCGTGCCGCTTTTGATTACATCAGGCTGGAAGGCGACGATAAACTATCCACCAATCCGGGCAGAAAGTTCAGAAACTTTAATTTTAAAAATGATGTATTTGACCTGAGCTTTACAGGCGAATACTTTTTCTTTGAAGACAACGACGTGGGCAACACCTACCGTTACCGCAATGGCTTCCGGGCTTATGTATTTGCAGGTGTAGGCGGTTTTTACACCAATCCTAAAACTTTTTATCAGGGCGAATGGGTGGCGCTTCAGCCGCTTGCCACCGAAGGCACTTTTTACAGGAAAATAGAGGCCAACATTCCGATGGGCATTGGTTTTTATTTTACGTTTAACCGCAAACACCGTCTGGGTTTTGAAATGAATTACCGCAAAACCTTTACAGATTACATTGATGACATCAGCGGCCAGTATCCTTCCGATCCGAAGGATCC
>CAZFCR010000172.1:0-1935 GCA_964517305.1 uncultured Akkermansia sp. | reverse complement strand
GGACTCATCATGCGCAAAAACGAACTTGATTCAAAAACCATTTCTGATAACAAGGGCGCTTACCTTTCGCACGACTGGGGCATGAAACGTGGCGATAACACCAACAAAGACGGTTACATGACCCTGAACATCAGCTACAGTTATGTGATCAGGGGCAAGAGCAGTTTTTACCGCGTCCGCAATTCTTCGTTTTTCACAAAAAAACGCAAGATGCGCAAGATCAGGGCCAAGTTCTGATCGCCTCGCTACTACCCGGTGTATTTTTATTTTCTATTCATTCATAATCTCTTTATCTTTATGCCCGTTATGAAAAAACTGTTTCTTTTTCTTTGCCTGGGCATTTTTACAGCCTGTAACAACGAGGAAACCAGTGACGGGCTTGGAACCGACGCTGTATCGATCAGTGAGAGCGCCTCGGGAAGAAATGCCGACAACCTGCCTGACATTCGTTTTGATGAAGACACGCATGATTTTGGCCGCATTACACAGGGAGAAAAAGTGAGTCATTCGTTTTTTTTCACCAATACCGGAAAATCCAACCTCATCATCAGCGGCGCCAGTGGCAGCTGCGGCTGTACCGTGCCCGAGTGGCCTAAAGATCCGATCAAACCGGGAGATAAAGGGAAAATTGATGTGGTATTTAACAGCGAAGGCAAAAGTGGTTACCAGGAAAAAACAATTACTGTAGTTACCAATTGCGAACCCGCTACCAAAGTGATCAGGATCAAAACCGAGATCATAGTGGCGGAAGTGGCACGATAATTAAAACATTAACCAAACATAAACACACAAACAAACATGAACCAACTGACAATTTTAATGGGAGCGCCGCAGGGAGGACAAGGAGGCGGAATGATGCAATTTTTACCCCTTCTTGCAATCATTGTTGTATTTTATTTCTTTATGATCAGGCCTCAGATGAAAAAAGCCAAGGATCAGAAAAAATACATCGAGGCCCTGAAAAAAGGCGACAAAATTCTGACGATCGGGGGTATTTACGGTAAGATCGTGGAAGTAAGAGATGATGCCACCCTCATCATGGAAATTGAAGACGGTTCGAAAATGAAGATCTCCAAAAACGCCGTGTCAAACGACGCTACAGCAACCTTAAATCAAAACTAATATTTTGTTCAGTTCTTCTACTGTAAAATATTTCACTAACAAAAGAAAGCCTGGTAAAACCAAGGCTTTTTTTATTTGCCTCTTCATTGCGGCTTTTTTGTGGCTCGTGCATTCGTTGAACACGGTGTATACCTACAGCGTGCGCATACCGGTAGTGTTCCGGAACATGCCGGTGAACAAAAAACCAGTAATGGACATGCCTGAATTTTTATATGTGGATGTTAAGGCCAGTGGTCTCAAACTGGTGCTTATTTTACTGAACAAACCTTTTGAACCGATTGAAATAGATTTTAATAAACTCAAATCGGTTAACCGGAACCAGAATTTTGTTCTCTCCTCGTCGCGCATCGATTTTAAAAAGGTGTTTAATTTTGATACGCGCATTAAAACCATCACGCCCGACACGCTTTATTTTTCAGAGAAAACCGGCTTTCAGAAAATAGTTCCGGTAAAAGTGCCGCTGTTTATCAAATGCCGCGAAGGTTATGGTTATCGCCGCCCGGTGATCAATCCTAATTTTATTACCATCTGGGGCGATACCAACATCATTGGCAGCATCGACACCATTTATACCCAGCCTCTCACGCTCAATAACGTCAGTCAGAACGTGAGCAGCAATGTGTCGTTCATCCGTCCCGATCCTGAGGTGTATACCTCTGTGGCCAATACACATATTTTTATAGAAGTTGCGCGGCTTGTTGAACAAACGGTGACGCTTCCCCTGAGCGATGTAAACAATGATCCGCGCCAGCAGGTGAACATTTATCCTTCATCGGTACGTGTGCGCTTCACATCTATGCAGAACGCGTTCGC
>CAZFCR010000171.1:0-7263 GCA_964517305.1 uncultured Akkermansia sp. | reverse complement strand
CTGGTTATCGTAGATGCGTTTGTCGAGGATCACCTGACCCGATCCGTCGCGGTTAAAAAGGCGGTAATAACCGTCGGAAGCGGTGTGAATGTATTCGTAACGCAGTCCGGGGGTCAGGCTCCAGCGCTGACTGAGCTGAAAAATATTTTCGGCAAACAAAGCATAATTGGTGGAAGGGAAAAGGTAAGAGGAATGTTCAAGATCGTTTGGATTGATGAAACGAAAATCGGCATGCGTGCCTTTAGCCGCATCGCCCTGTTTCCTGAAAGTACGGCCTTTGTAATACCGCGCCCCGGCAAGAAAATGACTGTTCTTTTTTAAGAGCGTGTAACGGTGCAAGATCCTGAGTTCAGCGCCGTGATTTTTATAAACGTCGTTCAGCAGATTCCTGTAAGCGCTGGTATCATCAGGTCTGTTGGGCGGTGCGAGCACACCAAGTGCGTCGCGACCTGCTATTAATCCAAAGGCAGTGAGATTAAGTTTGGTGCGTTCGTTTAACTTGTAGTTAAAAGAAACATTGCCCAGGTTCCAGTTAACACGGAACCAGTTGCGTGTGCGGTTTACCTGCGAGGCATCGTTCGTGAACTGTACATCGGTTAAACCGCCGGCCTGCTGCGACAGGTAATTCATTACTGTTAACTCGGCTTTTATCTGCAGTTTTTCTGAAGCCTGGTAAGTTAATCCGGTAAAAATGGTGTGGCTGTTCAACTCTGAACGATCGCGCCAGCCGGTGTAATGTTTGTACTGATAAAAAGTATTGTACGACCATTTTTTTACCGTGCCCGACAACTGGTTGAAGGAATTGAAAAAACCGAACGAACCTGCGGTCTGCCTGAAATTGCCGGAAATTTTTTTGTCTGCGGGCGCTTCTGTAAAACGGTAATTGATCATGCCACCGAACTGTGTTCCGAACTGCAGACCCGCAGCTCCGCGCAGGATCTCAATGCGTGAAATGGCCTCAGTGGGTGGTGTGTAATAACTTTCAGGATATCCAAGCGCGTCGGCCGAAATGTCGTAACCGTTTTGTCTTGTATTAAAATTGGAGATGCGGTTGGGATTTAATCCCCTGCCACCAATGCCAATGGTACTGCCCGATCCGTCGTTTTCGAAAATATTAATGCCAGCCACTTTGGAAAAGATCTGACGGCTGTTGTTGGCCGCGAGATTGGCGTTCAGATCCTGGAGATACACGGCCTCGGATTTTTTCCCGGCGTAGATCGTGGTGCCTTCCACATTGTTGAGTCTTGAGATGCCGAACTGGTTGTCTTTTTTTGCCTGAACGGTAATTTCATCCAGCTGAACGGACCGGGGGTTGACAAAAAGAACAAAAAAAGTGTCTTTTTGAAAGCTGATGGTTTTCGAAAAATTAAAATAAGCGGGATGTCTTATTTTTAAGAGATGGGTTCCGGCGGTGGTTCTGAAACTGAAGCGGCCGTTCGAATCGCAGAGGGTTTGAACACCATCGGTGTTGATCATCGCGTTTTTTACAAATGCACCGTTCTGTTCGCTTTGTACAAGACCCTGCACCAACAAGGTTTGTGAACGCAGGAGTGATGCAGATAAAACAGCGATGAAGAGGACGAGTGTTTTCAATTGTAACTTTTTACCCAGTGTTTGTTTTCTAAAAATGAATTGCTCTGAATGCTCAGATCCACCGTGGGATCAATGAACTCTCTTGAACCACAGCCATTCACCGTCACGTAGCTCTGCGCTTTTACTTCAGGCATTTCATAACCCCTCGCGAGGTAAACTTTTTTTAAATATCTGGCATAGTCCACCATCATGTCGGGCTGAGTGGCCATCATTTTTTCCTGCATGTAGGTGAGGTGGTCTTTGTTGTCGATCTCGCAGCGTTTCCCTGTTTTTTTATCTTGCACATAAAAAAATGCGGTTCCCGCTTTTTCCATCAGCATCACCCGCCACGAAAAGCGGTAACCCTGTTCGGTCCAGAAAAGTTGTCCGGGATACAAAAGATAACGGAATGGCATCAGGGCCTGAATTAAAAAATAAACACCTGCCACCGTCACAAACACGCGGGTGGGAGCCGCAGAGGGCCAAAGGGTTTGAGTATCCGCTTTGTAACGGAACAGTTTTTTTAAGGCCGATAAAATTTTTAAATGAAAGGATTCACGGAAAAAAATAAGCGTGATGGTCATCATGATAAACGGGAACATCCCGATGTTAAAGAAAAGTGAGGTGGCCAGGTGAAAAATGACCACAAAAACGTAAGCGACGTTAACAGTTCTTTTATTAAACAGGAAAAATCCGATGAGCAGATCGTAGAAGCAGCCGAACCAGCAGAACAGGTATGCGATCCAGGCTTTTTCCATGAGCGGACCAATGACAGGGTAATGCGAAAATGCGGGAAGCCAGGTGCGAAGCGGTTGCGCCTCCAGCAGCCAGTCGGCGTTGATCTTGGCAACACCCGCGAAAAAATAAACCACAAACATCTGCAGTTGTAAAATAAAAATATACAGCAGCGGCACCGTGGTTCTTTCGTTTCTTTTAAAAAAATAGTTGTCTGCTGAAAAAGCATGTCCTGCTGGAACAAGCGTGAGCAGGAAAGAGATGAGACTTACAAAATAATAGTGGTTGAGGTAATTGGTTTTGTCAATCAGTTCTACATAAGTGAAGAGCAGAAAAAAGCCAATGGCGCTGATCCGGTAAAGCGCGCCAAAAAGTATACCGAGTGAAAAAACGAGCAGCAACGCAAACACCAGGTACATCGCCATTTCCGGAAGTGGTTTTACCCATTCAAATCCGTAATAAGGAAAAAACAATTTGGGTGCAACGTACATGCTGTGCACCCAGCCGCGCAGGATAAATCGCGTAACTGAAAAAAACATCAGTGCCCCGAAGGCGATCCTGAAGACAACCAGCGGGGCAATGCTTACTTCTTTTTTTAAATATGTGAGGGGATTTTTAATCGCCATCTCCGTCCTGATAAGTGATCACCACGCCGAGGCTGGATGGCATATCAGTTTTAAGTAACACCAGTAGTTTCACTAATTCGTTGTGGGCAGCCTGAACTGCGGCGGCATCGTTCATCACCTTGTCGGATACCGGTCCGCCCATCTGTGTGAGTTTGTTTCTGGCAAGGGCAAACTGTTCGCTGATGGCGGTGTGAAGCGGTGCGCCCGCGCGTGTTGAACCCAGGTGTTCGAGGTAATCATCAAACCCTTTACCATTGCTGCCGTTCGCGCTTCTGCCGAGATAAGTATCTTCAATCACCTGCAAAGTCCTTAAAGCATAAGGATGGGATTCACCGCTGTAATAGGCTTCGCATTTTTCAGGCAGTTTTTGTCCGTCGCTCTTTAAGCCCAGAGGAATGCCGATCTTGGCGTTTTTAAGGTAATCGAGTTCGTAATTGATCTGGTTCACGAGGTAACCGATGGAGCTGCTGATATCCGTGCCGAGTGAATTGACAAAAGTGCCGCGGTAAGTGCTCCAGCCGTTGATCACAGCTTTGCTGCGCGCCGACATATCGGCCAGCAGGTCGCTGAGGTATTTGCCGCGCTTGGCATCGGCAAAAAGTGTCACAATGTTGTTGTCGCCGCCTTTAAACAACAGGTAGTCGATCGCCGGAAAGCCTTTGGCTGCTACATTGGCCGCGCTTGCAAGATTATACACACCGGAGCTGATGTTATTGCGGATCTGGTTGGTATCGGTTGGGAAAATATTAAAATTGCTCCGGATGGCCTGGTCTTCAGCGGGACCAAAACCAAAGAGGTTCACGGTCTGGTATCTGTAATAAGCCGAACGGTACGCCGTTCTTAAGTTGTTCAGCGAAGACCCGTCAGGCGCAGCGATAAATTTATTGGCTTCGCTGACAAGACTGTCGAGTGATTTGTCGAACGCAGCGTATGCCGGCAGTATCACATTGTCGGCGATGTTGATCAGCATCTCCTGTTTCGGGAAGGTGGTTTCTTCCTCAACTTTGGGTTTTTCCTTTTTGCAATTAAAGAGAATAAGCGCCATGACGATGGTCACGGCGCTTACAGCGTATTTGTTTGGCTTCAGAGTTGCCAGCATGAGTTTGTTTTTTTATTATAGTTTTGAAGCATCGAGACCAAATTTGGTCGCCAGGATGTTGATGGCGTTATCAAGATTGGCCTGGGTGATGTTGTAAAAGTTGGTTCCCAGTTCGTTTAGGAGATTGTTGATGTCGCTGTCGCTGAGTTTTTTGGTGGTGTTGTAACGGAAAGAGGTCACAAAACCATAAGCTTCAGAAACACTGTGATGGAGCGTACCTGCATCGGCAAAATTGGTTTTAGCGCCTTTAAGGTAATTGATGCATTTGGCGGCCACCACTTTTTCCCAGGTGGCAACTACCACATCTCTGGCGGCATCCCTCGCGGCTACGTCGTTATTGCTGATGGCTGCGCGGCCTTTTAAAAATGCGTTCATAATGGTAGCGTTGCTGCCGATGGCGCCGTTAACGGAATTACAATAGTTACCCCAGTTTTTAAGTCCGGTGAGGTTGGTTGGAAAATCAACAGGCACGCCGAAATAACCGAAAGCTTCGTCCCATGCTCTTTCCTGAGCAGTTGCGCCGTTCACTTCTGTAGAATTATCAAATGTGCTGATGGTATTTAAAAGGGTTGTGGCCTGGTAATAAAACACAGCGCCCATGAGTCCTTTTTCGGCGAATTCTTTGTATTCGTAACCATTCGCATCAACCAGAATAGCGCGTGAAGGTGAAATGATCTTGCCTTTGTTACCGCTTGAAGCAGTGCTGGTGGTAGGATTGGCGGCTGCAAGCACACTGGCCGCGGCAGCATCGTCAAAATTGGTTTCGAGGGCCGACTGGAATCCCCAGGCGTTTCCTGTTTTCTCTTTCAGCTGGATGCCGCTGCTGTTCAGGGAAGCGTCGCTGAACGCATTGTTGGTATTGCTGTACATGTCTTTTAACTTCTGCGCGTTAAGCGTTGGTTGTGTCGACTGTGTAGTGGTGTGTGTGCTGCGGATGTAGGTGGTTATTTCTCCGAGCATGGCCAGCCTTTTGGTACTGGTGCTGAAATCAGCATTCGAAAAGTTATATGTTGTTGGAATAGTATATGAGGTTCCGGGGTTATTAGGTTCTGGTTCAGGCTCCGGTTTCGGA
This sequence comes from uncultured Akkermansia sp., assembly GCA_964517305.1. Taxonomy (GTDB): domain Bacteria; phylum Bacteroidota; class Bacteroidia; order B-17B0; family Aurantibacillaceae; genus Aurantibacillus. The sequence continues at coordinate 2,159 of CAZFCR010000171.1, read as the reverse complement.
TCTTCTTTTTTACAGGCGGTAAACATGGTTGCCACAAGGGCCAGACTTAATAAAGCTTTGTATTTTATAAACATATTGAGATGGTTTTTCGTCCGGCGTAAAGGTCTTATTTAGACTGATTTTAAACAATACCGCAAATGTGGTATTTAACCGGGAACGGTCGTGTAAATAAAGTTGATATTTCTGCAACTTTTTTGTTTCCACATTGTTATCTGAGCGTTAACCCGCTATCTAACGAGTCTTGGAAAACAATCAACGCATAAAATGGACCAGCACTGACCGTGAGTTTCCGGACGATCAGGAAGAGGTACTGATCAGGACCCGGGATGCTTATCACCTCGCTGTTTATGATTCAAGAACGCAGGCCTTTAAATTAGGATGGGACGAATGGATACCAGCCGCTGATACACCGGTGCGATGGATCAGGATCAGCCAGGAAACGCCGGAGCAGGGAACTGATGCCGGCACCGTGATTGGTTAAGTTTTATTTTCCCTGATGCTGGTATTGGGCAGGGGATAAATGGCGGGTCCTTCTATCACTTTGCCATCGGGGCCGAAACGGCTGCCGTGGCAGGGACAATCCCAGCTTTTTTCAATACCATTCCAGTTCACCACACATTTCAGATGCGTGCACAGCGCCGAAACTGCGTGGCATTTGTGGGCGGCATCTTTGTAAACAGCCATTTTTTCACCATTGAGCACAACCACCTTTCCTTCTCCTGCGCCAATTTCACTCAGGGTTTTTGCATCCGCGCTGTTCGGGAGCAGATCTTTGATGTATTGCGCTGCCACGTTCAGATTTTCTTTTACAAATTTTTCCGACGATTTAAGTGGCGTGTGACGCGTTACCTTGTACAAATCGTCCCAGGGTGTTGTTTTACCAAGAATGTGATCGGCCATCATCATTGCTCCGAGTGTTCCATATACAAGTCCGTCGCTCGAAAAACCGGTGGCCAGGTAGAGTTGGCCGTTGTGGTGACCAATGTACGGCAGACCATCGGCAGGTTTGTACTGCTGTCCGCCCCAGATGTGCGTGATATCACCGGTTTCGAATCTTGTTTTTAAATACAGTTCGAGTTCCTTTACATAGGCATCAGCGTCTTCGTGCTGACCGGTTTTAAATTTGTCGCCGATCACCATCACGTATTTTTTTCCTTTCTCGGTATACACCCGCACAGAATGTTTTGGACTGTCGGCCGACCAGAAAATCCCTTCCGGAATGTTTTGATCCAGCAATTCGGCAGCAATGCCAAATTCGCGGTAAGGCGCCAGCACGGTGTGAAGGGCAAAAAGTCCCACAGGCGTGTGTGTGGCCATTACAATGTGTTTTGCCCGGATCACTCCCTGTTCGGTTTTTACCGTCCCCGCTTCAATATCGTAATCAATTACCTGGCTGTTTTCATGCAATGAACAACGCGATGAAACATGACTGGCCAGCTGCCTCACAAAACGCAGAGGATGCAGTTGCGCCTGGTTGCCAATGCTCAGTGTTTTTTTTACCGGAAAAGGAAGTGCGGAGATGGTTTCTGTTCGCGGATCAAGACCGCAGTCATGCATGGCCGCAGCTTCTTTTGTGAGGAAAGATTCAACCTCTTTGTCATCAGTTTCACTGAAGTGCGAAAATCTTGTCCGGTAAAAATTACAATCCATGTTCAGCTCTGAAATTGTTTTCTCAAGAAAATCGATCGCGGCTTTTCTTGATGAAACCACTGCTTTTGTTTTTTCAGCGCCCCATTTTTTTTGAATGTGGTGCAGATGTTCATCTACGGTAGCGTATAAATTCCCGGTAGAGTTGCCGGTAGTTCCCAGGCCAATGGATCTCGCTTCAAGCAGGGTTACCTTTTTTCCGGCGTTTCCCAGCAGATAAGCCGTTACCAGGCCGGTAATGCCGCCGCCGATGATCACCACGTCGGCTTCTGCATCTCCGCTGAATGTTTTGTATTGTGTGGCATGTGGTTCGGTGCCTTCCCAGATGGATTGAGTTTTCATATAATAACAATTAAGATCGTGCCATGAGAATGAAAACCGGATGCCAGCTTCATCAGCCTGTCGGGTGAATCACTGATTTTGTTATCGGTTGAGCTGGGGATTAATTTCAACAGACAAAGAGGTTGTCTCAAAAGGGCAGCCTCTTTTTTTTAATATCATGGAAGAATTTG
>CAZFCR010000170.1:0-7268 GCA_964517305.1 uncultured Akkermansia sp. | reverse complement strand
TGCCTGTGAACCTGGATGCGGCGCTTTACAGAGCGATTACCGACAATCCAGCCTTTATCATTACCGAACCTGCTTCTTTTCTTGAGATGGTGAGTCTTGAAAAAAACTGCAGAATGGTAATGACCGACAGCGGTGGCGTGCAGAAAGAAGCTTTTTATTTTGGAAAAACTTGTGTGATCCTCAGACCTGAAACCGAGTGGGTGGAACTTGTGAATTGCGGTGCCGCCATTGTTGCCGACGCTGATGAAAAACGAATTCGCGATGCTTTTGACACTCTGGAAAAACGTGAAAATGCACCTTTCCCTCAGCTATACGGAGACGGTAAGGCCGCAGAATTCATTGCGGGAGAAATCGTAAAGAATTTCGGTAAATAAATCAGAATTTCGGACAACTCACCAGAACGCGGCGGTTCCGTTTTTTTCTTTTGGCCACTTCGTATACCAGAGACACTTCGTGGGCACCCTGTGTATTGGTGATTCCAAGGGAAGAAACAGTAATGTCGTAACTGTAACCAATTTTAAAGTTTTTGTCAGGCACTTCAACGCCCAATAAAATGGCAATGCTTTCCCTGTTCGGGTAACCGGGTTTATACCGTTTAAAAGGAAGTCCGCGGTACCAGATGCCCACGTTGAGAAAGGATTTAAAATAATAAGCGCCGATGTCGAACTGATCGTATCTCTGCTCTTTGCGGAAATGCATGCTCACGCTGATAAATTCCTCAAGTTTTGATTTGTTTGAGCCCAATGCAGAAATGATGTAACGGTAGCCACCGTGCAGGCTCATGTAAACGGGCAGCACTTCAATGTTGCCGAGCATGCTCACGTTGGGCTGGTTGATGTGTTTGGCGGTAAAACCGACCCAGAAATTGGTGCTGTTGTAAAGTGCGCCGGTGCCCAGGTCAACGTAATTGATCTGTTCTGCCTTATAATCGCTGCTGCTTGATGAGCCCGTGATAAACTGGTCGTTAAATACCAGACCGCTGTTATTCAGTTTTTTTTGTGTCATGCCCAGCATAAGTCCCATGCGCAGTTCCGACACTTTATTTATTTTGATCCTGTAGGAATAATTTAAACCAAACTGTGTGGTGGTGAGGTTGGATGTTCCGGCGTAATCCTGCCAGAGAAAACCGCCGATCCCAGAGTTCAGATCAGAAAGATTGTAATCGTAGGCGGCCATGTAGGTGGTGTAGGCTTTTTTAATGCCTGTCCATTGTTTGCGGTAATTGGCTGTAAACCGGTGTTCGTAGGTTAAACCGGCAAACGCCGGATTTAGGAACATGGGAGAAGCGTAGAACTGCGTGAACTGCGGATCCTGCGCTTTTGCCTGCGCGCAGAAGACCAATAACAATAAAAAGATTTTTGTTTTACTGAACACTGCCGCGCTTGAGTTTAAATTTTAGTTTATCGTTGCTGATGTCGAAAGCCATTGGCTGGATTTCAATTTCCTGGGTAGCGTAACCTTCTGCTTCAACAATGGCTTTGTATGGTTTAAGAGGGTTAACCACCAGGATAAACTTACCTGAATCGGGATTGGAAAGGTAAATGCCAACTTCCTCGTTGTTTTCTTTGTCAACCAGCGTGATGCGAACTCGTCCCGCGGCGCCATCAAGGTAAGAGTTGCCAAGTCTCACTTTGAGGTCGTTTTCTCCGAAGCGGGTATCTACTTCGTAAATGTCGATATCTCCAAGTGTTTCTTTTTTCACTGAGGAATAATAACCGCGCTGACCATCCACATTGAGTACAAAAAAGATGTCATTGCCAATATCGTTGATGGGGTAACCCAGATTTTCGGGTGGCGAGAACTGATTCTCCTCGGGATTTAAAACACTGCGGAACACATCGTATTCTCCCATGGTATTATGACCCTTGCTGCTGAAATAAAGTGTAACGCCATCAGGATGTAAAAAGGGAGCGTCTTCGTCGTAAGCGGTATTAATAGCCGGACCAAGATTAAACGGCTGGCTCCAGTTACCCTTGGGTAATTTCCTGATCCTGTAAATGTCTTTGCCGCCCATACCGCCGGGGCGGTTGCTGCTGAAATAAATTTCACTGGTATCATTGCTGAAGCAGGCACTTGTTTCTATGTCGGGCGAATTGATCTCCGGAGGCATGAGTGTGAGGGGTTCCCAGCGGTTGTTTTTTCCCAGCCGGGTAATGTAAAGATCGCCACTCACCACATCTTCAGAAGTGCGGTAAACAATCATCCTTTGTCCGTCGGGACTCACCGCCACGCAGCCATCGTTTGTTTCGGTATTTACAGGAAAACCAATATTTTCGGCCTGGCTCCAGCCTTCTGCATTTTTGTAACAGACATACACATCTTCAAAATAATTGTTGTCTCCGTTTTTCCGGGGGTGTAACTGATTTTCACGTTTTGAGGTGAAATAAAGCGCGGATTCGTCCGGAACAATTACAGGTACATAATCGGCGTAGGGAGAGTTAACAGCCGGCCCCATGTTTTTGATGATGGATTTATTGGGCTTTGCAATGAAGTTGCGCGCATTGGTGCAGGCAGCGAGGAGGTAGTTAACATCGTTGTTGTTGTGCAGACGTTTTTTTTCATTTACACCCTGGTATTTGGTAAGGAGAGAGATGGCTTCGTCGAGCGATTTTTGCTGATGCCTGATCCGCGCAAGGTAATAAGCGGCGTCGGGCAGGGCAGAAGCGCTGAGATTGGCCTCAAAAGTTTTTGCGCTGTCAACCGGGTAATTAAGATTAAACATCGAAACCGCCGCGTTGAGTCCGGCCTTCTGGTGGCCGGGATCCAGACGAAGTACTTCACGGTATACGGTCCACGCGGTGCCATAATCACCATTATCAAAATGGTATTGCGCCTCGTTTGCCAGCAGTTTGGCTTTCCGTTTTGTTTTTTTGTCCTGCGAAAACGCCGTTAAAAGGCTGCAGGCAAATACAATTGATAGGATGAGCTTCTTTTTCATGGGTTTTTATTTTAACAGCAATACATCGCCTGTTTTGTTATAGGTTTTTCCGTCCACAAAGGTTGCATTTACCTTCCATATATAAACGTCCTGTGTGCAAAGTTTCCCCCTGTAATAACCATCCCAGCCTTCATTCGGGTTCCGCGTGTCGAACAACAATTCTCCCCAGCGGGAATAAATGCTGAACTGGTATTTTTCAGTGCCTCGTACATTGGGATGAAAAATATCGTTGCTGGTGTCGTTGGGATCAAAAATAGTTCCCCTCGAACCTGAAGGATTGGGAGTAAAAGCGTTGGGGATCTGGATCGTTGTTTCCTGGATTGCCACTACATTTTCCGGCAGTGTATAGGAATCACGGCAACCGAAATTACTCGTTACGTCCAGGATGATCTGATATTCACCCGGCGCTGTATAAAGGTGTTCCGGCGATTTTTCATTCGACCTGTTGTTGTCGCCAAAATTCCAGGTGTAACTGGTGGCGGTGGGCGACGATTCATTGATAAAACTCACCTTTTGATCAGGCAGGAAAATACTGAGCGGTCTGGCGCTGAATCTTGCTTCGGGTAATGGAAATACTTTGATGAGGCGCGTGGCGGTGTCTGAACATTTGTACTGGTCGCGGGCCACCAGCGTCACCGTGAATACGCGTGTGCCGGTTTCTTTGTTTTCAAAAGTATTGCTGATGTCTCCCGCGCTTCCAAAACTAATGCCATTGTCGTATTTCCATTCGTATTCATTTACACCGTTTATTTTAGGGAAAAACACGGTAAGGGGTGAGCAGCCGCTATCGGGCAATGCCGAGATAAAAAATTCAGGTTTGGGATGGATGGTCACCGGCACAACTGTGCTGTGCTGACAATTGTCGGCATTGGTCGCTGTGAGTCTCACATTAAATGTTTTGTCAAAAGGTGTATTGTTCACATAAAGATGCTGAACCGTATCAAGTGCAGAGGTAGTTCCCTCGCCGAGATCCCAACTGAATGCAACAGCCCCCGCAGAAGTGTTTTTAAATTTCATCAGTTTGGGTGTGCAGGCCGGGGTATCCGGAATAAATGCAGCTCTGGGTTGCGCAAAAACCTGCACCGTTTGTAGTACAGTATCTGCGCAATTGTTGTTGGAGCGGGCAATGAGTGTGATGCTGTAATCTTTTGGTCCGGCTCCCGGTGGGTTGGTGAAACTTGAAGCCGGATTTGGCAGGGTAGAAGTTTGCCCATTGCCGAAATCCCAGGCGTAAGTGGCAGCGCCGGTGCTGTTGTTGATTAAACCAACCGGTAACGGGGTGCAGCCGTTTTGCACAGTTGTGCTGAATCCGGCTACAGGGTTGTTGAACACGGTTACACTGCCACTGCCGGTTCCGGTGCAGCTGTTGCTTGTTTCTGCAAAAAGGCTGACTGAAAAGGTTTGATTGGCATTGCCGTTATTTACAAAGGTCCATGTGTGAGCTGTTAAGGTGGTAAAGGTGGGCGAACCATCTCCGTGATTCCAGGTATAAATGGCTACCCCCGGTACGCTGGGGAAATTAACCACAAGGGGACTGCAGCCACTGGATGGCACCATCGAAAAAACAGTGAGTGCTTCGGGATAAACAGTAATGAGCTGCGTAATGGTATCTGAACAGCTTACACTGTTGGTAACAATCAACTGAGCTGTTAGTGTTTGGGTAAAAAGACTGGTATTGGTATAGGCGTGGACAGCATTGGCTGACTGCGAGAAAAAACCATCTCCAAAACTCCAGGCAGAAGTGCTTGCACCAATGCTGGTATTGCTGAAAGTAACTGAAAAAGGAGAACAACCTGTGATGGCATTGGTAGTGAAGCCGGCAACAGGCTTCGGACGCACAGTCAGAATATTGGTGGTACTGTCGATACAACCGGCTGCGGTGGACGCGAGAAGTTTAACTGGAAAAGTCACGAATGCCTGCGTATTGTTTACATAAGTGTAAGAGCCGCTTGTGGTGTTGGCGGTTGCATTAGGCGCTGCGCCGAAATCCCAGTAAAAGTTCGTGGCGTTCTGACTCAGGTTAGTAAAGCTAACGCCCATCGGCGGGCAGGCAACAGTAGGACTGATGGCAAAGCCGGCCGTTGGCTGTGTATTGATGATAATGGGTAAACTCAACGAGTCACTGCAGAAAGCTGTTTCCGCTTTTAATTTCACAGTGTAAGTTCCCGCAACGGAATAAGTATAGGAAGGGTTTTGAGCATTGGAAAAAGCGAGACCATTGCCCGGATCCCAGGTATATCCGCTGATGGCATTGGTGCCGGACACAGCTGAGGTGTTGGTGAAAGTAACGTTTGCGCCTTCGCAGGCCACAAACTGAATAAAACCGGGATCAGGTCTGGGCCTCACAATCAGGGTGTTGGTTGAACTGTGACTGCATCCGCTGCTGCTTGTTACAAGCAGTGTGGGTGTGAACAAGGCGGCAGTTGTATAATCCTGCGCGGGAGGAGCCTGCAGGGTGCTGGTAACGCCATTCGCAAAACTCCAGTTCCATGTTACAGCGCCGGTCGACAGGTCAGTGAAGGTTACGCCAATGATGCTGTCGCAGCCACTTGAAGGGTTTAAAGAAAATGAGGAAACCGGCGAGGGCAGAATATTGATCACTGAGAAAGCTGTGTCGGTACAGGCGCCTCCGGCTCCGGGAATTAACGAAACCAGTCTCACCGTGTAAGTGCCGGGACTTGTATAAGTAAATGTTTTATTTCCGCCACCAAGGTTTACAAACCCACCACCGGTGCCAAAATTCCACCGGTAAGAAAAACCGGGAGGACTGGTATTGGAAAAAGTAACAGCTGTATTCTGGCAGGCCGTGGCGCCGGGTGCAGCAAGTGCAGCCGTGGGCGAATTAACTATGCTCACCATGATCACCGCGTTATCAATGCCGCAGATGTTACTGTCCTGTAAACTCACCGTGTAGGTGCCGAGTCCGGGATAGGTGATGGTGCGTGCGGCGCTGGGAGGCCAGGGACTCCAGGGAATGAGGGAATCGCCACCCATGCCAAAATAATTACCGAAATTCCATTGTTCGTAGCGCTGAGAAGTATTTCCCTGCACGAGGCAGTTGCGTTGGGTGGTATTGCCAAAAGTAAAACTGTTGTCGGGCCAGCATTTTAAAACGCGGTCAGGGGTGATGGCTGCATCATCAATGTCATAAACCTGTAAGGGTCCAAAACTGTTGACTGACGGCGCAAAATTACAATAGTTCTGGGCCATCAGCGATACCTGTGTGACGCAGTTAACGGTTCCTTTGTTGTAGAGGTGTGTAACGTTCTGACCAGAGTTGGAAGAGTTAAATACCTGCGGCGGCGTGCCGTCGCCAAAATGCCAGGTATAACTCGTTGTGGCACTGGTAAAGGTTGTGGCGTTGGTGAAGGTTAATGTTTTCGGCGCGCAAAGGGTAGAGCCCACACCATTGGGAACCACAATGGAAGCGAGAGCGGCCTGTTCCTGCACCACCAAACCCGTTAGCGTGCAACTGAGCCCGGGAATAATAAGCGTAAGGTTGTAAGTGGCCGTAGTGGCCGCATAGTTGTGCGTTACATTTGAATTGGCAATGTAGGCGAGCCCTGTGTGATTGGGGGTGCCATCTCCCCAGTTAAAGGTGTAGGGTCCCCAGCTCGAGTTTGAATTAATATTAAGCGCGTAAACCCCTCCGGTACAATTAATAAACTGCGGGGTTGGTGATAAAACACCCAGATAGTCGCGCACCTGCGGACACTGGGCGTTGTTACTGAAAAATAATACAAAAAAGAGGCCTGTCAGTAAATGTCTTATCATACTCAATCCTATTCAAAAAACAAGTTTGTAAGCCGGGTTCTGTTTCGTCTTCACCTGCGTGAAGATATATCTGCCATTTATCTTTGCGACCTACCCGTTGCGGCTCCCATTGCTGGAATAAGACGGGTCGCCTTAAATACCGCAACCTATTTGGTCTTTCAACATCCGAGGTTTACCCAACCTGCGCATCACTGCGCCGGCTTGTGAGCTCTTACCTCACATTTTCACTATCACCTGCAGGCCTGAGCCCGCCGGCTACCTTGTTTTCTGTGGCACTTTCTGTTACAAAAACATTCCTGTTTCTGTACCCACCCTTTCAGGTGGCGGATTACCCTGTGTTGCCCGGACTTTCCTCTGTTAGTCTTGCATAACAGCGGCAGCAAACTTGTCCTTAAATATACGTAAAATAAAAAAAGAGGTTTTGATGTTTTTGCAAACATTTGATAACAATCAGCTGCTAACTGATTGCTTCTTTCACCACATCTGAGATCGTGTAATAGGTGTCACGGAGCACTGTTGTTTTTATTTCGTCCCGGCTAAACCATTTTACTTCCGT
>CAZFCR010000169.1:0-7272 GCA_964517305.1 uncultured Akkermansia sp. | reverse complement strand
TCTTATTGGGGTGCGTTCAATTTCTTTGAAGTGTATGACAAATATTACGAAAGTTATTACAAGGGACAATCGCCGGATTCACTCGATTTGCTTTTTGTAGACAATGGAACTGAAAACTGGGTAACTTATCCTGACGGAACCGGTTCGCTGGCCGGACAAAATTTCAGGACAGAAGTGTATGATCCCGTTCTTTTGTTGCCTATACAGCTGAAATCAAACTATGACAAGGTGATGGCGAAACTGGATAAATCCAGCTTCATTGATTACATGATCACCAATAGTTTTGCAATGAACAGTGATTTATGGAGACACAACATTGCTTTCGCGAAAGGTAAGAACGCCGCCGCTTCCGGAGGAAAATGGCATTATTACCTCTGGAACATGCCAACCATTTTTAACTTTACAGAAGTGGCAGTGCCTCAAACGCCGGCACCATACAATAATCCAAACATATCGCCTTGTATTCATTTTGCTACCGGAGGAACTTATTACCCTGTTGGTGGAGGAGCTTATTCCGGGCATGGTAACATTCTCAGGAAACTGATGAATACACCGGACAATGCCGGCCAGACTGCGGCTGCATTTCAGAATGAATTCAGGAACCGTTACCAGGATCTGATGAACGGACCATTTAAGTGTGAGAATCTTTTAAAACATTACGAAACGATTTACGCCCTCTATGCAAAAGAAATGAAATACCACGAAGATCCGGCAAACATAGGCGGTTTTTTTACCGAAGTAGATCAGTGGGACACCAACATGGTGCGATTCAGACGCGTGCTGGAAACACGCTGTTATGTAAACGAAAGTTATTTCAGCAAACCAGGATGTTTTGGTACGCCGGGTCCTTATCCTTTAACGGTGGATGTAAGGCCTGCTGGTGCCGGTACGGTGAAACTTAACACAACTGTTCTCAATAGCTATTTATGGAGTGGTAATTATTACCGCACCACATTAAGTTTTAAAGCCATTCCAACGAATACCACTTTTGCCTTCCACCACTGGGAGTTTGCAACGCACACGCCAAAAGATCCTGAGAGCATGGATTCGGTAGGAGTAGTGTTCGCAGGAGCGGACAATGTGGTAGCTGTGTTTACAGATAAGTCAGTTGAACTTGGATTTGAAGGCGAGGGCGCGAACATCCCTACCGGTTTTACACCCAACGGCGATGGTATCAATGACGATTTCAGACCCCTGGGAGCCGGCGAATTTGCAGGTGATTACCAGATGACCATCTGGAACCGCTGGGGCCAGGAAGTGTTTCGCAGTGTGGATCCCTTGAATGGATGGGACGGTTATTTTAAAGGTCAGCAGGCACTCACGGGTGTTTATGCCTACATCATTACCTATAAAAATGTTTACGGAGAATCCAAGGTAGTAAAGGGCAACGTGACCCTGACACGTTAAGATTTAATATACAAAACCAGAGGGCCTGAAACTGAACTGAACGGTGGCCTTTCGATAAAAGAGATATGAAAAAAACAAAATACTTTTCTGTACTGTTATTGCTCGTACCCTTTAGCCTGATGAAGGCACAGGACATTCATTTTTCACAGATATCAGAAAGCCCGCTTTTTTTAAGTCCGGCCAATACCGGTTTTTTTAATGGTTACATCCGTGCAACCGGCAATTACCGGAACCAGTGGGCCGCTATGAACAACGCTTTTCAAACCATGGCCCTTTCGGTTGACGGCGGTCTTTTTAAATCCAAAAAACGACCAGCCTTTATGGGTGTAGGCCTCACAATAGTGCGCGATCAGGCAGGTGTGGCGAAACTGAGTAAAACCACCGCCCTTTTAAACATCAGCGGTCTGGTGAAACTTGGTAAAAAAAGCGCCATGAGTGTGGGTCTTGCCGGAGGAACCGCAGGTACCAATGCGAGTTATGATAAACTGACTTACGCTTCACAATTCAACGGCAACTTTATTGATCCTGCTGTGAACAACGGTGAGGCGCCCTACCGCCAGTTTACTACGGTTGACGTGGCTGCGGGCGTGGCTTATGAATACAACAGTTTTAAAAAGGATTCAGATCATGATGACATGACCTCCATCAAGATCGCATTTGGCGCTTATCACCTGAACCGTCCCGTGCAGGAATACGGACTGGGTTCCGCATACAGGCTGCCGGTTCGATACGCGCTGGCGGTGACAACTGTTTTTGATATAGAAGATACTAAGTTCAGCCTGACACCAAGTACCGTTTACCAGATCCAGGGAAATTATACTCAATGGGTAATTGGTACACACATCAAATACCGCATGAGCACAGGTACCAAAGTGACCGGTGCAAAAACACAGAACGCTATCGGCGTGGGTCTTTATTACCGTCGTGTTGACGCCATCATTCCAATGATCAGTTTTGACATGGGTGATTACAGCGTTGGACTGGCTTACGACATCAATGTTTCCGGGTATCGTTCTGCTTCCGCCGGGCGCGGAGGTTTTGAGATTGCGTTGAGATACAATAACCTGGCGAGCTCACTCTTTGAATCTAAAAAAGAGTTCAGATAATTTGCGGCTCCTTAAAGGATGAAAAAAAACAGTTCTCTGATCATCATTGTCATCCTGCTGCTGTTGGTAGGATTGTCCGTCTACATCTACACGTCAAAAGGTAAAATGACCACCGTGGATGAGGAAGACCGGGCCTTCTCTTACCGCGACACGGCGGAGATCACCAGCATTTTTATCGCGGACAAAGAAGGGAATAAATCCCTTGTGGAACGCGGGAAAACCGGCTGGCGCGTGAATAACAAATATCCCTGCCGCAGCGAAGCCATTCTTAATTTACTGGAGGTGATCCGGAACGTGGATGTAAAAATGCCTGTTCCAAAGGAGGCGCGTGAAAGCGTGATCAAATTCATGTCGTACAACGCTTTAAAAGTGGAAGTTTATTCCGGCAAAGAAAAAGTAAAACAATTTTATGTAGGTCATGAAACCCCGGATGGTGAAGGATCCTACATGGTGCTCTCCGATCCTGAGACCGGAAAAAATTACAAGGATCCTTATGTGTGTTTTATACCCGGTTTTATCGGCTACCTGGCACCGCGATTCATTGCCAAAGAAAACGAATGGCGCGACAGGCTGGTATTAAATTACATTCCCCCTGATCTGAAAAACATCACTGTCAGTCATTTTGGCGTGCCGGCCGACTCGTCGTTCAGTATTGATTTTTTAAGCACAACTGATTTCAGGCTCACTGACGGTAACAAAAAAAACATCGCTTTTAATCAGGATAAACTGAAACAATACATTGCCTATTACCAGAATATTTCTTACGAAAGTCTGATCACCGGTAAAAATAAAAACCTGCAGGATTCGCTGCTCAGGGTGAAACCATTCTGTGAGATCAATGTGCAGACTAAAAAATTCAGCTCCGACGTTTTTCGTTTTTACAGAAAACCATTTGCAGGCACTTTTGATCCTGAACTCGGTGTGACTTACGAATACGATCCCGACAGGCTTTACATGAGTTTTAACAACGACAGGGAGTGGGCCATTGTGCAGTATTTTGTATTTGGCAAACTGCTGGTGAATAGCGCCTATTTCCAGCCAGCGCAATCTGTTAAAAAGTAGTTTAAAACTATGTCCGTGGCGGCGAGGGATTTCTCCCGCTTACTGTAATTTCGCTTAATTAAAATCACGTTTATGAATTTTGTTGTATCGGCGTCCACATTGTTAAAGCATTTAAAATCGATCGGTGGTGTGTTGAATACCAGCAATACCATACCTATCCTGGATTGTTTTTTGTTTGAAGTCAACAATGGAGAGCTGGTTGTGTCTGCCAGTGACATGGAAACAACCATTACCACGTCGCTGAAGGTTGAATCAAACGATAGCGGCAACCTTGCTATTCCCGCAAAAACTCTTCTGGACTCTCTGGCCAACCTGCCTGAGCAACCCATTTCTTTTATCATTGATAAAAACAAATATTCGGTAAAACTGAAAACTGAAACCGGTGACTATAACATTTCCGGGCAGAACGGCGATGAATATCCCAAGATGCCGAAACTCGAGTCAGAGACCTCTATCGTGATCAAAAGCGATGTGCTCGCCAATGCCATCAATAAAACAATTTTTGCAACTGGTAATGATGACCTCAGGCCCGTGATGAGCGGTGTGTTCTGTCAGTTCAGTGAGACTAATTCCATCTTTGTGGCAACCGATGCGCATAAACTGGTGCGTTACACCCGCAACGATGCCAAAGCCGGTGCCGCAGCTTCTTTTATCATGCCTAAAAAGCCACTGAATGTGCTGAAGAACCTGCTTGTTGGGGTGGATGATGCCGTGAAGATAGAATTTAATAAAACCAATGCGCTGTTCAGTTTTGCCAATGTTAACCTGATCTGTCGTCTGATAGATGGTAAATATCCGAACTACGAGGCGGTGATTCCGAAACAAAATCCAAACAAACTTACCGTCGACCGCAGCGCATTTCTTGGCGCCCTTAAACGTGTGAGTGTGTTTGCCAATAAAGCCACGCACCAGATCCGTGTAAAAGTAACCGGCAGTCAGCTTCGCATCAGTGCCGAAGATCTTGATTTTGCCAACGAGGGACATGAATTGCTTACCTGTACCTATGTTGGAGAAGACATGGAGATCGGTTTCAACTCCCGTTTTCTTGTTGAAATGGTGAGCAACCTGGATTGTGACGAGATCATTCTTGAAATGAGCGCACCCAACCGTGCGGGTATTATTTTACCTAATAACAAGGCCAATCCCGCTGAAGATGTTTTGATGCTGGTAATGCCGGTGATGCTGAACAATTAAAAAGACTTTACATCTTAATATCAAATGGACCCGCTGTATGGCGGGTTTTTTATTGCACAAAAGCGCCGTTTGTTACGGGGATCTCTGTGATCTCATTCCGGGAATTAAACACAAAATCGCTGATGCCGTTGGTGATCATGAGCAGGTCGGCTTTGATGCTGAGGTTGTACCGAAGTGCCTGCGATACCACCAGTTCGTCGAGCGCGATGTAAGGGGCCTTGCATTCAACAATGAGCCAGGGTTTCAGCTGAGCATTATAAACTACAATATCGTACCGTCTTTTCAGCCCGTTGAGCAGCAGTTCTTTTTCAACAGAGATGTAGGTGGCGGGTATTTTTTTCTCAGTTACCAGGTAATTCAGCACATGCTGGCGCACCCATTCTTCGGGACTCAGCACCAGCCATTTTTTGCGGATGATGTCAAAGATGAAGGTCTGGCTGGCACGCTTTTTTAAGCGCACTGCGAACGGTGGATATTTTAGAGAGACCTGTGACAGGGGTCGGATTTTTTTTAAATATATTTACAATATTGACTGCCGGGATTATTATTTATCATAAATAAACAACACCATTATGAAGACGAAAGAAGAGATAGTGAACAACTGGCTGCCACGATACACAGGCGTTCCGATAGGAGAGTTCGGGCAATACATCATCCTGGTGAATTTTTCGAATTACGTGATCCAGTTTGCCAACCAGTACGGAGTGGAAGTGCGCGGTCTCGACCGGCCCATGACCACGGCCACGGCCAATAACATCACCATTATTAATTTTGGGATGGGCAGTGCCAGCGCGGCCACTGTTATGGATCTGCTCACCGCCATTTCACCCAAAGCGGTTTTGTTTCTTGGAAAATGCGGGGGATTAAAGAAAAAAAATCACATTGGCGATCTTATTCTGCCTATTGCCGCCATTCGTGGCGAAGGAACCAGCAATGATTACCTGCCGCCCGAAGTACCCGCTCTGCCGGCCTTTAGCCTGCAGAAAGCCATATCCCACACCATCCGTTTAAAGAGCCTCGACTACTGGACCGGTACTGTTTATACCACCAACCGGCGCGTGTGGGAGCACGACGATAAGTTTAAGGATTACCTGCGCTCGCTGCGCACCATGGCCATTGATATGGAAACAGCCACGATTTTTACTGTGGGATTTGTGAACGGCATTCCCACAGGCGCACTGCTGCTTGTTACTGATCAGCCCATGGTTGCGGAAGGCGTGAAAACTGAGCAGAGCGACATGAAGGTGACAGAGAATTTTGTAAGCAACCACCTGCAGATAGGCATTGATGCATTAAAAGAACTACAGAACAAAGGCGTTACCGTAAAACACCTCAGGTTCGAATAATGGCGAATCAGATGAATAACCAGCCGCCCGCTTATTTTGTGGACGGTATCCTGGCAGGAAACATCGCCATCCTGAGCCGCGCCATCACACTGGTGGAGTCGCTTCAGCCCGCACACCGTGAACTCGCATCCGGGATCATTGACGGAGTACTTCAGCACAGCGGCCGCTCTTTCAGGCTGGGCATCACCGGCGTCCCTGGGGTTGGCAAAAGCACGTTTATCGAGAGTTTCGGAATGGAGTTATTGCGCCGGGGCCACAAACTCGCGGTGCTGGCGGTTGATCCTTCGAGCAGTAAAAGTAAAGGCAGTATCCTGGGTGATAAAACACGTATGGAAAAACTTTCGGTGGCCGGCAATGTTTTTATCAGGCCTTCACCTAGCGCAGGCGCCATGGGTGGAGTGGCCCGCGCAAGTTATGAGACCATCCTGCTCTGCGAAGCCGCCGGATATGATTTTATTATTGTTGAAACCGTAGGTGTAGGGCAGAGCGAAACAGCTGTAAGCCGCATCACCGATTTTTTCCTGTTGTTAATGCTTGCCGGCGCCGGCGACGAACTTCAGGGCATCAAACGCGGCATCATGGAAATGGCCGATGGCCTGGTGATCACCAAAGCTGACGGTGATAACATTCACCGCGCAAAAAGCGCCAGGGCTGAGTATGCGCACGCCATGCACCTGCTGCAGGCCCCGGAAAGCGGATGGACGCCCCGGGTGCTTACCTGCTCTGCATTAACCGGTACAGGAATGTCAGAGATCGCCGAAATGCTTGAATCATTCAGAAACAAAGTGCAGCAGTCTGGCTTTTTAAGCCAACATCGCACCGAACAACAGTTTGCGATTTTTAAAGATCTGCTGGAAGCCGGTATCCTCAGAAAATATTATGACAATAAAAAACTCATTCAAAAGATCGGGGAACTCAGAACGCGAGGACTCATGAATCCCTTCCGGGAAGCGGCCGGCATCCTGGATTCACTTTAGTGTGGTGTTAAATTAGTTTAAGCACTTCCTGCAGAATTGTTAAAAATATGATTACCAGAGTTTTAACAAAAATGCCGCTGGCGGGAAATCGAAAGATTTTCTTTTTTCTTATCAAAAATTTTTTTTCTTTTGCAGGAAATTAAAAGACTTAATTAATAGTTTATGTATTGGACGTTAGAA
>CAZFCR010000168.1:2825-7279 GCA_964517305.1 uncultured Akkermansia sp. | reverse complement strand
CAGCGTGCGCATGTTGTGCAGGCGATCGGCCAGTTTGATGAGGATCACACGAATGTCCTCGCTCATGGTTAAGAGTACCTTTCTGAAGTTCTCCGCCTGCAAAGACGACGTGTTATCAATCACACCCGAGATCTTGGTGAGGCCATCGATGATCTGAGATACCTTTTCTCCGAACAGACCTTTGATGTCTTCAAGTGTAAGGTCGGTGTCTTCAACAGTATCGTGAAGGAGCGCGCAAACAATGCCTGTGGTGCCCAGTCCTATTTCTTCGGCACAGATCTGCGCCACTGCGATGGGATGATAAATGTAAGGCTCTCCGCTCTTCCGGCGCATTTCTTTGTGCGCCTCTACGGCCACCTCGAAAGCTTTGCGCACAATTTCCTTGTCGCCTTTTTCAAGCCTCCGCTTACATGCCTTTAATAAAAGTTTATACCTGTTTAGGATCTCTTTTCTTTCCGCCTCAAGATCAATTTGCATTTGTAAGCCCTGTTTTTATAGTAATATGCTGATGAAGGTATTAATTTTACAGAATATCTGAAACACAAATAACTTGAAATTTTTTCTTTACACCTGGTACTTCTTAAGATCGGTCATCCTGCGCGGACCGCTGAACACGCTGAGTTTACTGGTTGCCGAAGGGAGCGAGGAAAACAGGTATGGCATTCAAACCGGAAAGATCAAACACAGTGCTTCATCACGGTTTTTCCATTACCAGGGCGCGGGCTACCTTGTGCTCAACAGGATCTTCCGGCAACTGGGCCCTATGCCGGGTTTCCGTTTTACAGATATTGGCTGCGGCAAAGGCCGGGTATTGTGTGTAGCAGAGCATGCGGGTTTTAATCACCTCACGGGAATTGAACTGGATGAGGAACTGATCACCGAAGCACAAAAAAACGTGGATGTTTGTAAAACCAGACGCGCCACTTCTTATTTTGAACTGATACGCGCCAACGCACTTGAAGTCAATTATCCGAACCAGAAAACAGTTTATTTTTTCTTTAATCCTTTTAACGAAGAGGTGCTTGAAAAGGTGATAGCCCGAATTCTGCAGACAAATGCGCCCGAAACCTGGTTTGTGTACATGAATCCCTTGTACGCCGGAGCTTTCGACAGAGCTGGCATTCCATTAATTCATCGCATCAAAACTGGATTTTACACCGAAGCGCTGATCTACAGGCATACCAACAATCAGATCATTTCATAAAGCTTACCCGGTTTGCTGCGCAGGAGGTTACTGAATTCAAGCTGCAAGAGTGTAGCCGAAACCTTACTTACGGGCTGATCGGCACCCTGGCAGATCTCGTCGATGTGAAGAGGATTGCGAACCGAGAACAGGTTCATTATTTTTTGTTCCTCTTCGCTCAGATCCAGCATCAAGGGCACCTGTCTGCCTTTTGGTTTTTTATTCTCAGGCTCAGGCAGCCACTGCATGGCATCCAGAAGGTCTTCCGCGTTTTCAATCAGCGCGGCCCTGTTGCGCTTTATCAGTCCGTTACAGCCTTCCGCGAGCACATCTCCTGCTCTGCCCGGCAAAGCAAACACATCTTTATTGTAACTGTTGGCGATCGTGGCGGTGATCAGACTTCCACCGGTACGTTTGCTTTCCACCACCACCAGCGCATCGCATAGACCTGCCACAATACGGTTCCGCTTGGGAAAGTTAACGGCATCCGGATTGGTTCCACTCATAAAATCGGTGAGCAGTCCGCCCTGTTCCAGCATCTTTTTTGCCAGCTTATCATGCAACTGAGGATACATGCGGTCAAGGCCATGCCCGAGCACCCCCACCGTGTTTAAACCGTTTTCAACCGCCTTTTTATGCGCGAGGTAATCAACCCCATAAGCGAGGCCGCTCACGATCAGAGCACCGGTGCTTTTTAGACCGCTGATGAGTTCTTCAGTTTTAGCCCTTCCATACTCACTGGGACGCCGCGTGCCGACAATGGCTATGATCTTTTCGGCGTTAAGATCTGCGTTGCCCTTAAAATAAATCAGTACCGGGCTGTCGCTGCAATATTTCAGGCGGGAAGGATAATCGGGATCAGAGAAAAAAAGTGGTTTGATCTGATACTTCTCAATAAATTTTATCTCTTCCTCGGCGCGCAGCAGCACCTCTTTTCCCCGCGCAATGGCGCCAGAATACCTTTCGCCGATACCGGGAATTTTTTTCAGATGAGCGGTGTTCTGCCGGAAAACCTCAGCCGCGCTGCCACAATAAGCAAGCAATGATTTGGCGTTCACATCGCCAATACCGTCGATCATGGTAAGACCTATCTGGTATAACAGCTCCTGGCTCAAAACATTCTGGATATATACAAATCTAAGTTTTTGTGACCACAACCTGTTGCTTTGTTTTGTAGTATTTGAAGCATTCCCCGGATTTTATATTAAAAAAATTTTTTAAGTTCGTCTTAAAATTTTCGGGTGGTTTTCAGCAGCATTGTTTTCCTGGTTTATTTTCTTCCCTTGTTGCTCCTGGCGTACGTTATCGTGCCCCGTCCTCTCAAAAATCCCCTGCTGTTACTGGCCAGCATCTTTTTCTACAGCTGGGGAGCGCCCCGTTTTATTTTTGTGATCCTCGGTACCACCCTGCTCGATTTTTTTCTTGTGAAAGAAATGGACAGCAGCCACAGCGAAAAAAAACGTAAGGCCATTATGGTCTTCTCGGTCTGTATGAACCTGGGTCTGCTGTTCTATTTTAAATACTGTAATTTTTTTATCGATAATTTTAATTCAGGCCTAGAAACGCTTGGTTTCGGGCAGATGCCGCTCCTTAACGTTGTCCTGCCCATCGGCATCTCTTTTTATACATTCGAAACTCTCACTTACGTGATCGATGTGTACAGGCGGGTGCACAAACCGCTCGATAATTTCTGGAATTATCAACTGTACATCATCCTGTTTCCAAAACTCATCGCGGGTCCCATCATCCGATATCACGAGATCGCCGACCAGATCAGCGACCGGCGCGCTACCGACAACCTCGATAACAAACTTCAGGGGTTCTACAGGTTCACACTTGGACTTTCCAAAAAAGTATTCATTGCCAACACCATGGCCCGATACGCTGACCAGGTGTTTGAACTGCCTCCCGATACGCTTACCGCAGGCACCGCCTGGCTGGGCATGATCGCCTACACTTTCCAGATCTATTTCGACTTCAGCGGTTACAGCGACATGGCCATCGGTCTGGGGCGCATGTTCGGATTTGTATTTCCGGAGAACTTCAACAACCCCTATACTTCCGGCAGTATCACTGAGTTTTGGAGACGCTGGCACATCACCCTTGGCAACTGGATGCGCAATTATCTTTACATTCCCTTAGGTGGCAATCGTGTTGGAAATCCGGCCAGACTGTATTTTAATCTGTGGCTGGTGTTCCTCGCTTCAGGATTCTGGCACGGGGCCGCATGGACCTTTATCCTCTGGGGAATCTACCACGGTACGTTTCTTGTTCTTGAACGGCTCTTTTTACTTCGTGTTTATGAAAAAACCGGCCGGTGGTTTTCCATTCCACTTACATTTTTACTGGTGGCGATAGGCTGGGTGCTGTTCAGGGCCGATTCCACCGCTCAGGCCGCAACACTCATCTCGAGGCTTTTCAGTTTTCCGGCCCTGAGCCCGGATGCTTTGTACGACAAACAGTTTGTATTTTATGTTTTGCTCGCGGTTCTTTTTTCGTTTTTTACGCTTTTACCATTCGGGCAGCGGATCCACAACCGTGTTTATTTTGAAATGCCCCGCACAGGTGCTCATTTTATTTTTGCCGGTATTTCGGTCGTGTTGTTTACCTGCGCCATCGCCGCCATCGCGTCTACTAATTTTAACCCTTTTATTTATTTCAGGTTTTGAAACAACTTTTGAATATACGGGTGATTCTTAAAGGACTGCTTTACGCAGGGGTGATGTTTGTGCTCTTTATTCCCATGCTGCAGGATTACACGGAGTACAAAACTTATATCGCGCCACTCAATGGTTCGTTTGAAACTGAAAAAGACACCGCCTTTAACTGGCCGGCCTGGTGGGAAGGCTCTTACCAGGAACAAAAAAACCGGTTTTTGAAGGATAACTTCGGATTACACAATTATTATGTCCGGCTCAATTCCCAGCTCAACTTTAATTTGTTCAAAAAAGCCAATGCTGCTTATGTCGTGGTTGGAAAAGACAACTACCTGTACGAAACAGGTTACATAGATGCTTACCACGGCAAAGATTTTATCGGCACACAAAAAGTGGAAACCTACATGCGCCAGCTGAAACAGGTGCAGGACACGCTGGCGGCTCACAATAAACTTTTACTGGTGGTTTTTGCGGCCGGCAAAGCAAGCTTTTATCCTGAGTACATTCCCGATCACCTGCGCAAAATGCCGTCCCTCAGCAATTACCATGCTTTCAGAGCGATGGCGGCGCGTTACAACATCAACCACATTGATTTTAATAAATATTTCATTGAG
>CAZFCR010000168.1:0-2815 GCA_964517305.1 uncultured Akkermansia sp. | reverse complement strand
GGCCAGGCTGGCCCCGACCAGACCGCCGCCAACTATGGCAGCATCATGGCGTTTGACTCGATGGTGAAGTATACCGAACACAAACTCCAACGCGACCTGCCTGACGTAGAGCTTCCTTCGGTTGAATTGTCCGATTCGCTGCGCCACACCGATAACGACATCATCAAAGGCATGAACCTTTTGTGGGAGCCGCCAAGCTTTAAAATGGCTTACCCCACTTTTAATGTAAGGAACGATTCCACTAAACACCGTCCCTCGATGCTTGTGATCGCAGACAGTTTCTGGTGGCATATTTACAGCACCAATCTCCCCGCTGCGGTTTTCAGCAACCACCAGTTCTGGTATTACAACGAAGCCATGTACCCACAGTCGTTTACCGCGCCCATGAACGTAAAAGACACCGATTACAAAAACAACATCCGTTCATTCGACGTCATTGTGCTGCTTCATACGGAATCAACACTGGCGAGGTTTGGTGACGGTTTTGTTGAGATGTGCTACGAAGCGCTGGTGGACGATGCGAAACGCAAAAACGAAATTGATCACCTTCGCCGCACCATTCGTTCAGATGTTTCCTGGTATAAACAGGTGCAAGAAAAAGCTGCCGCAAAAGGCATCAGCGCCGATTCCATGTTAACATTGGATGCGATCTATGTGCTCGACCAGAAAAAACCCTAAAAACAAAACAACAGAGTATTGACGCCTCCTGCGTTCAAAAAAAATCCCGCTCGTGGCGGGATCTTCTTTTTATCTTTTCGGAGCTGCCGGTGCAGTCTTAGGTTTCGGAGGGTTGAGATAAGATTTGGCTTTTTCGTTATTGGGATCGAGTTCTTTTACGATCAGCCAGTTTTCTTTCGCTTTGGCCTCATCTTTTTTAATTACATAATAATACCCGAGGTATTCATAAGCTTCTACAACATAGTTTTTGTACGAACCTGTTCTTTCTTCCGGTTTTACAAGTGAAAGCATTTTTTCGTAGTGCATCTTTGTGGAGTCACTTTCGGCTTTCGGATCAAGCAAAGAATTGGCGCGACCTCTCCATACGTAGCCGATGGGCCATGCGGGGTTGAGCTGCGTCAGCATTTTAAAAGCGGTATCGGCCTTTACAAATAAACTGTCACGCTTCTGCTCTTTTGCCAGTATTTCAGGCGTGTTAGTGGGCTTTTTTCTTTTAATTAACGCGTTTGATATTTCATTGATCTCCCGCTGCAGGCCCTGTCCAACAAAATAATAGGCTTTACCGAGGTCAAAACAATCGTTGTTGGTAAGATTTTTCCAGTCACCAGCCTTTTTACGCTCAAAATAAGAGATCGCCGCAGGATAATTTCTCGACTTCAACGCGATTTTCGCCATTTCGGTATAAGCTTCGCCAGCCTTGGTTGAATCAAGCGCAATGGCTTTTTCCATTTCAATGAGACCTAAAGAATCCTTACCGGTACGCGACAACAACAGGCCTTTGTATTTGTAATCGTTAGGAATGAATTTAAAATCATTCCCCGCCATCGAGAAAAAACGGTTGATCGCATCCAGACCTTTGGCGTACGCGAGTGTATCGTTTTTATCTCCCATCTCCGCATAACTGTACGCGGCAAGCCTTTCAAGATAAACACTGTTGTAATTTGCTTTTTTGAGGTTCTCGTATTCGGCAACCGCGTCTGCAAACTGTTTGTTGAAATAAAGCGCGCTCATAAAACGGTAACGTGCGTAGTCGCTGTTATTTAGTTCCAGATATTTTTTCCAGTTGGCGATAGAATTCGCAGGCTGCGCGGCAAGCGAATAAAGTTCGGCGATCTCGCGGTAGGCAGGTGCAAACATTGGATCGAGCGCAATCGCCTTTTTATAATAATCCAATGCCAGCTGGTAATTACGGCCGCGCTGGTAAAGTTTACCTTCTCTTAAAATCCCTTTCGGACTCTTTGGATTAAGAGTGGTTGCCATCTGGTAACTCTTAATAGGGCCACTGCCTTCGCTCGGATTCTTTTCGAGTTGCGCGTCTCCCATCAGAATATGATTCTCAGGATTTTTTGGCTCCAGTTTTAATGCTGCGGTAATCAGTTTTATGGCTTCGTCAGGTTCCTTGGTATCGGTTGCAAGCCAAGCTTCAGCGGTTTTGCGCATTACCTCAGCATTTTTATTTCCCGCAATTGAAGCTGCTTTGTAAAACTGTGCCCTGGCACCATTCACATCTCCTTTGTTCAGAAGCACTTTTCCGAGTCCTACATAATTGAGCGCGCCTGTAGGGTTTAACTCCGCGCCTTTGGTATAAAAAATATTAGCGCTATCCGCGTCACCGTTTTTAAAATAATTTTCGCCGAAGTAAAAATAATTTTCGCCTTTGTTCGGTTCTTTGGCTATCAGCGCTCTGAATTCAGCTGCCGCAGCTTCAAATCGTTCGTTCTCCGTTTTTGTAATGGCCTGCTGCAGGTTCTGTGAAAATCCTGCTACGCTTCCAAGTCCTGCAAACGCTGTTAAAATTAGTTTCTTCATTATTTAAAATTTAAAGACTTTAAAAATATTAATTAAGTGTTACAAAGCCAGTGCCACTATGGCGCGAAGCCCGGTTTTTATCATATTTTAAGATAATACAATTATTGCGCTGCCTCACCCATGTTCACCTCTATCACGCGCTCAGCCTGTCGCGAGGGCATCAAACCCTGTTTAAGAAATGTAAGCTGACCTTTTGGTCCTGCTACAAAACTCTCGAAACCCTTGGCCAGCGTAAAGTCTCCCACCTTACGCATCACATAAACAGAGCGCACAAATGGATACAAGCCCAGCTTAAAACTGCTCTGGCTGGGATATTCAGCCTTTCCTG
>CAZFCR010000167.1:0-7290 GCA_964517305.1 uncultured Akkermansia sp. | reverse complement strand
AAAAAACGCACAAACTTGACCGCTTAAAGATAAAATCTGTGCGTGAATATATGTAAACCGTAGTCTACTCTTCCTTAATTGTTTTAATGCTTTGGATATGCTGTTTCAGCATGTCTTCCACATCGGCAAATAGCTGCTTAAAGTTACTTAATTCCTTCTCCGCACTGCTGGCTTGTTTGTAAAGTTGAGCAACGAGCTGCAACATTACCATTCCCAACACATCCTTCCTGTCCTTAACTGCGTAGTTTCTTTCAAACTCAGCAATTTTATTATTTATGATCTTAACGGCCTCTTTAATGTTTTCCTCGTCTTCCGAATTCACCTTGAGGGGGTAAACACTTCCAGCGATTTCAACTTTTATATTTACTTCACTCATTTAAAGAGGGGCGTTAATATTAAGCACTTAATAACGCTATGCACTTATCAATTTCACGCACCAAATCGTTTATTTGTTTCTTCATTCGGGTATTTCCTTCCCCGTCTGAATTAGTCGCTAATATAACATTCTTTCGGTGATTATTCAAAGCACTAACATCAATTTGCTGTGTATCAACTTGTTGAGATATAGCGCCAATCACTTCGTTCATCTTGAGCAGTTGTTGCGCCATCTGATCTTTTTCGTCAAGGAGGGCAAGGCGCTGATCATTTAATTCCTCAACCTGGCTAAACAGACGGTTGATATAGTTCGCCTGTTCCTGAACTTTGTCTTCATTCCTGAGTTCCGCAATTTCTCCTTCATAGGTCGAAATCCTGCCATTCAGATCGGCAATTACCGTTTGTAAGGCCAGTACCTGATCGTTCAGGGTGCTCAGGTCTCCCAGTAAGGATTCATTTTTTGCCGAAACGGCTGCGAGGTTGTCCTGCAATTCCACCGCGCTTTCAGCATTCATTTTATTGTTGTCTATTTCCGATCTCAGTTCCAGGATCTCTCTCTTCAGCAGGTTCACTTCTTCAGACAGAGCTGCATTGTTGGCCTCCAGGTTGGTGATCTCAAAATTTTTGGCGCTCAGGGTTTCTTTCAGGTCTTCCACCCTTCCATTGCTCACACGGGTAAGTTCTTCCAGTTCCGATTTTAATAAACTGATCTCGGCTTCCTGGGCGTCCGCTTTGTCCTGCACCATGTCAATCTCACGAATGATCGTACTGTTCTCAACAAGTAATTTCTGGAATTCTATTTCTTTATTGTTCAACAGTTCGTTTAAGATACGATCGGCCTCTGCGCGCATGGTGATCATCTCCTGCTCTTTCTCCGATAAAAGTGCATTGAGTCTTGAAACCTCTTCCCGGGCAGCATTCAGGTCCGACTGCGCCGCTTCAACACTGGCTTCCGACAACGCCAGCGAGTTGGTGGTGGTTTCAAACACGGCGCTCATGTTGCGAACTTCTTCATTTAAACTATCGATGCGCAGGCTGAGCTCATTCACATATTCGCTGTGCGACTGGTTAAGCGCGGTGATCTGATCATTGAGTTCGTTGATCTGTTCGTCGTTGCTCAAAAGTGTATTTTGTTTAAAAGCGCCGAACTCTTCAGTTAAAGCGATAAACCTTTCCGTTTCATTCCGCAGTTGCATCTCAAATGCGCTGAGCCTGGTAGTCAGTTCTTCACATTCAACTTCTTTTGAATTGAGATTCACGGTCAGTGCAGTGATCCTGTCGTTGGCTTTTTCATTTTCAAGACGAACCTGTTCAAGTTCTTCGCCCAGACGTGAATTCTGCGAGTTGGAATGAATAACAGCGTTGGAAAGTTTTTCTTCGTATTCGTTGATGAGCGATGCTATTTTCTGTTCGTAAGCGTAGGTTGTTTCGCTCATCAGCACGCTGTGGCTGTTTTTGATGTCGCTGAGTTGTTTTTCAAATTCCATATTCAACTCCTGTGAGTTGGAGGAGATGAGCAGGTTCATTTCAGCCAGCTGCGTTTCATAACGGGTAATGAGCTGTTGTTCTTTCGCCAGCATTTCGTTTGACAGTGCTTCGATGTTGGCGTTAAAATTTCCCGTGAGGGTGTTGCGCTGCTCTTCAAGGGCTTCTCTCAGACTGGCAGTTTCTTTCTGGTAAAGCGCTTCAAGCTCGGCATACTTCGCGTTAAAAGTTTCTTCCATCTGCATCACCCTGGTCTGATGCTCGAGTTTTAAACTGGCCACTTCTTCATGGCTGGCCGATGAAAGTCCTGAAAGTGTATTGGTGTATTGTTCCCTCAGCGCAAGCACCTCATGCTCGTGCGTTTGTTTCAGGCGTGTGATCTCTTCCTCGTGGTTCAGCACCAGACTTTGTTCCTTGTCTGACCAGTTGCCTGAAAGTTCAGAGAGACGGTTTTCGTATTCTTCGCGTATGCCGCTTTCCCTGTAATGTGAATTGGAACGGAGTTCCGCTAACTGCGAGGTATACTCGGAGGTTACTTTCTGAAGCTCCTGCGCCGCGTCGGAGCGGATCTGCTCGATCTGGGCTTCATAACCGGCGGCGATTTCTGTGAGTTCATCTTTGAGTTGCTGAATCTCAGTGATCCTCAATTCAATCTCCTGTTGTTTGCTTTCGAGCTGTTCGGTAATTGTGCCGCGCAGTTCTTTGAATGAACTCAGTTCTGCTTTGTAGCTGGTATTATCGCGTTCCATCACCACCAGTTTGGTGTTAAGAACGTCGATGGTCACCTGCAGCCGTTTGCAGTCTTCATCACGCATGATCAGCTGGTTACGGTAGTCGCTGAGCGATCGTTTAAGTTCAGTAAATTCTTTTCTCAGGAGTATATCGTTGTCCAGCACTTGCTGTAACTCGGTTTTGAAGCTGTCTACGTTCATTGGTAGTATTTTGATTTTGATAAAAATACCCAAGTTAATGAGTGCCAAAACGTTGATAATCACCCATCCTTAAACAGCGGCTTGTTAATTAAACCCGTGGTTATGAGTCATGAATTGTTAATTACTTTAACACATTTTCCACAAAAAAAGGCCGGAATCAGGCATGGAATTAGATTGATTTAATTTAACAGCGATCTGAAAAAAAAGAAGAACTTTTTACAGGAATTAGCGTTTAACCACTGAGAAGACGCCTGAAGTTTCAGCTTTTTTGTCTATCTTTACATGTTTAAACATATATAACCGCATGAGGCAGCTAAAAATAACCAAATCCATTACTAACCGCGAAAGCGCATCTCTTGACAAATACCTTCAGGAAATCGGGCGAGAAGAACTGATCACAGCAGAGGAAGAAGTTATTTTGGCAAAAAAGATCAAAGACGGCGATCAGAGAGCGCTTGAAAAACTGACCCGTGCCAATTTACGTTTCGTTGTATCCGTAGCTAAACAATACCAGAACCAGGGCCTGAGCCTTCCGGATCTTATCAATGAAGGTAACCTCGGTCTTATCAAAGCTGCCCGCAGGTTTGATGAAACCCGTGGTTTTAAATTTATTTCTTATGCCGTATGGTGGATCCGTCAGAGCATCCTTCAGGCACTGGCTGAACAAAGCCGTATCGTGCGCCTTCCGCTTAACCAGGTAGGTTCACTCAACAAAATCAACAAAGCTTACAGTAAACTTGAACAACAGTTTGAACGCGAACCAAGTGCTGAAGAACTGGCAGACATTCTTGATCTTCCAATCGACAAAGTGAGCGATACCATGAAAGTGAGCGGCCGTCACGTAAGTATGGACGCGCCTTTCGCCAATGGTGAAGAGAGCAGTTTGCTGGATGTGCTCGTTAACCTTGATTCGCCTAAGGCGGATACAGGACTGATGAACGAATCACTGAGCCGTGAAATTGACCGTGCACTCAGCACACTCACCGAAAGGGAGCGTGACGTGGTGAAATTGTTTTTCGGTATCGGACTCAATCACGGTCTTACGCTTGAAGAGATCGGCGATAAATTTGATTTAACCCGCGAACGTGTGCGCCAGATCAAAGAAAAGGCCATTCGCCGTCTGCGTCACAGCAGCCGAAGTAAACTACTTCAACAATATTTAGGATAATAATTGAACCCCGGCTTACCGGGGTTTTTTATTGAATAAAATTTTTTATCCTTTGCGGGATTCATAGCTTTGCAACAACCTCTATGTTTAAAAAGATCATTGGAATAGTTTTTTCCGTCGTCCTTGGCCTTGTTTTCCTGTATTCGGCTTACAGCAAACTTGTTCCCGTAATCGAAACATTTGAATTTACATTTGTTGACATTGGCGTGGCCAACTGGTACACCGCACCTGTATTGGCCCGCTTGCTGATCGGCCTCGAAATTTTTATCGGTCTCCTGCTCATTGCCTGTTACCGTCTGCGGAAATTCACAATGCCTCTCAGTATCGGCTTGTTGTTATTTTTTATTGTTTACCTCATCGTTCAGATCACCGTAAGCGGTAACTCCGGTAACTGCGGTTGTTTCGGTGAACACTTACACATGACACCGCTTGAAGCCATCATCAAAAATGTGATCATGATCGTAATGGGGGTTGTTGCCATACTGCTGTACGAAGGCTGGTCGGTAAAACCTCGCCTTCTCATACCACTGGTATCAGCGTTTGTTTCACTGAGCATTCCTTTTGTGCTCAATCCGGTTGACTATTCTTATACCTCCAACAATCTCGAGGAAAAAGTAAATTATCCTCTTGAACTCAACCTGCTTTACGAACCGGAAGACAGTTCAAAAGTGGAGATCCCGACCGTTGATCTTCGCAAAGGAAAACACGTGCTGGCCTTTATGAGCCTCTCATGTCCGCACTGCAGGATTGCCGCAAAAAAATTCAGGCTCATCAAAAAAAACAATCCCTCACTGCCCATTTATTTTATTCTGAATGGCGATAAAAAGAAATACGCAGACTTTATTGATGATACTAAAGCTGACAATATTCCAAACAGTTTTTGCCTGGGTAAAACTTTTATACAACTCTCATCGGCCCACCTGCCAAGGATCTATTATCTCGACAACAGCATAGTGGTAAAAAAAGTAGACTACTATGAGCTGAACCAGTACGCCATTGAAAAATGGATCGGTACCGGCTCAACTGATAATCCTATTCAACCTTGAGTTTAAAATCTACTTCTATATCAGTTTCACCTGGTGTCGAAGTGCCATCCTTATTACCTGGCTGATGTTTTAAACTGATGCGAAGCGGATGTTTTGAAGCGCTGCCGCTTGCAGGTGTTCTCCATCTTGTATCTAAACCAATACCCCGTTGCGGTGTACCCCCATCCAGATCTGTGTATGTGATCACAATATCGACCGGATTTATTTTCACGGTATAAGGATTCCCGCTGAACAATACGGTTTGAGAGCCTGGATTAAAAAACAGCATGTGTTCGGAGCCTTCTTCTTTTACTTCTTCAGATACTGTGTCAACGGGATTGGTAGTCTCGTTCAGCAGAAAAATCTTTGTATAATAGGTGCGGCCGGTTCCCAGCGATATCAACGAATCGGTCTGGGTGGCGGCATCGGGACCATAAAATGCAGGCTGACCGCCTTCTCCATCCGGATCGTTGAACATAAAAGTTGTTACTGTGGCTGATGCCGAATCAGTGAATTGAATTTTAAACGTGGTGATCACTTCAACCGGCTCCTCTGCCGCAGGTGGTTCCTCTACTTTCGGATCTTTTTTGTCTTTGCACGAAACCAGATACAGGGCAAGCAATACAGCTACTGAATAAATAAAACGCATGGCTCTGTTGTTTTTAATTGTGTTTGTTTTCATGATTGTTGTGGTTTATTATGATTGTTTTTACGCGACAAATTAAAAGGCATCCGGAGCCTGAGTGTATAGTTGGTTCCGCTTGCATCGTTGTAATACCTGAAACGGTCGAGGTAATCGCGGTACACCTCATTCGCAGCGTTGCTCACTGAAAATGTAAGGTGAAGGATCTGTTTCTTCAGTAGCAGCTGTGTGCCCACGTTGAAACCAAACAAATGATACGCTCCGGGAGGTGCCACAAAATCCGCCTGTGAAGGCACTCGTTTCTGCCTGTCTACAAACTGATACACCAGCTCAAAATAATTACCCGTAAATTTTGTTGTGTTTTTGCTGTTCAGTACCAGTCGCGCTTCATAACGATCAGAGGGCATGTAAATAAGAGGTTCACCGGTGTTTTTATTGGTGCCCCGCACCCACATTGCTTTTCCCTTAATGGTAATGTATTTCCCGATTTTTTGACTGAGTTGCAGGTCTGCCCCATTGATATTGGCATCGTCCTGACGGTAATTAAATACCGGAAACGCGCCCCTGATGGTGAGTTCGGGCAAAGGTGCAGGCAGGTAATAAATAAAATTATCAAAGCGGTAAGCGTAAGCGGAGAAGGCCGCATAAAATCCTTTGTGTTCGAAAACGGCCATTCCGGAAGCATTGAGACAGGTTTCAGATTTTAAAGCAGCATCACCTCTTTCGATGGCCCCGACACCATGGTGCAAGCCATCGCTGTACAACTCGTTAACAGAAGGCGAACGCCAGCCGCTCGCAAGGTTCAGGTTTAATTTAAACAGTTCAGTGGGCTTATAAACGCCGCCCAGCTGGTAACTCAAATTCGAGAAGTTCAGTTCAGGACGCTGAAGCACGCCTGATCGGTAAAAAAATGATTCCAGTTTTTTATAGTCGTAACGCAGTCCCGCCTCCAGTTCGTAATGTGAGCGCACAAATCGTTCAATGGCAAAAAATCCGATTGTTCTGTTCCTGTAATTTGGAATAAAAAATTTCTCGCGGTAAATATTTCCCTGGTGCATGACCTGAACACCAAAACGTCCTCTGAAAGATCTGATGTAATCGTGCTCCCAGATCAATTCTCCTGTCTGCGTAGTAAGCCGGTAATCAGACGCTGGTTTTTCCTCAGTGTTAATTGCAGTCGTTCCGTGCTGATCGTACTCACGCCGGTGGTTGTATTGCCAGGCATAGATCGCGTAAAATCTTGAGCGTGGGCCGGTGTGAAAATCGGAACTGAGTTTGATAAGTTCATGCGCAATTTGCTGATAAGGACCGGCAATGTTATAACTGAAACCCGCCAGACTGTCTATTGGCCTTGAACGGTTAAAAGCGGCATACAGATCAGTAAGATTACCGGTATGCGCGCCGGAAAAAATACCGATGCGGGAATTGAACTGCGAATAATACAGCGCGATGCCGGCATTTTTCCGATGGTAAGCAAGTGCATAAGAATAATTGTATTCCGAGCTGCCGGTGTTTGACAGATAATATTCCGGTGTTCTGATATTTCCAGATCTTTTTAAAGTACCCTGAACGCGCCAGTTCAGATATTTTATTTTTCCAACATTGCCCTGCAACTGACCCGACAAAGCTCCACCCCGGCCATTACTGAAAACAATGGTATTT
>CAZFCR010000166.1:0-7293 GCA_964517305.1 uncultured Akkermansia sp. | reverse complement strand
CCAGTCGTCCTTTTCCGAATGGGATCACATAATTTTCATCGGGCTCAATGGTGCGGGCTTCTTCAGTTCCTTTGATCTTGCTCCAGTACAATCCTTTGTGTTCAAGAATTACAACAGGGTTGGGATCGTAATAAGCGGATTTGATGAGACCTTTGAGATCAGCGCCGGTTGAAGGATAAGCGATTTTAATACCGCGGATGTTGGCCAGCACACTTTCAACACTGCTGCTGTGATAAGGTCCGCCACTGCCATAAGCACCAATAGGTACACGCAATACCATGCTCACCGGCCATTTGCCATTGCTGAGGTAACAGCTGCGGCTCACTTCGGTAAACAGCTGGTTAAGACCCGGCCAGATGTAATCTGCGAACTGAACTTCCACAATGGGTTTGAGTCCGGCGGCGCTCATGCCCACGGTTGAGCCAACAATAAAGGCTTCCTGGATAGGCGTGTTAAAAACCCTGTGATCGCCAAACTGTTGTGCCAGCGTGGCCGCTTCACGGAATACACCGCCAAGTCGGGCACCTACATCCTGTCCGTACAACAAACACTCCGGGTGTTTACTCATCAGTTCCCTGATCGCAAAAAGGGCGCTGTCCACCATCACAGTGGGTTGTTTTCCGCCGGGCGCTCTTTCACCTTTTTCTTCGGTGATGGGACTCGGGGCAAATTCGTGTAAAAAAAGATCTTCGGGGCGCGGGTCTTCTTCAGCGAGCGCTTTTTTATAGTCTTCAGCCACCAGGTTGGCGGCTTCTTCTTCAATGGCTTTGATCTCGGCTGCTTCCATTCCTGCAATGATCAGCTGGTTGCGCAAACGCGGCAAAGGATCTCTTTTTTCCGCTTCCGCGAGATCGTCGCGGTACCATTCCTTGCGCACACCGCTTGTATGGTGATTCAGTAATGGCACCTTGGCATGGATGAGCATCGGCCGTCTTTCGGCGCGGATCGTATCAAGACACTCTTTGATGACATTGTAGGAAAGAATAAAGTCGGTGCCGTCAATGGTTCTGGTTTCAAGACCTTTAAATCCTTTTGCAAATTCGCTGATGTCCTGCGAGCGGATCTCACGCGCGTGGGCGCTGATGTCCCACTCATTGTCCTGCACAAAAAACAGGATGGGCAGTTGTTTGAGCGTCGCCATCTGAAAGGCTTCAGATACTTCGCCTTCGGTGCAACTGGCGTCACCCAGCGAACACACGGCCAGAGGTTTGGGTTCGCCGTTGTCGGCGCGCATGTTGTTTTTTTCAAGGTATTGAAGTCCCATGGCGATGCCCGTTGTGGGAATGGCCTGCATGCCTGTGGCGCTGCTCTGGTGAGGGATCTTCGGCATATCGTCGCGTTTGAGACTCGGATGTGAATAATAAGTTCTTCCGCCAGAAAAAGGATCGTTGCGTTTGGCGAGCAATTGCAGCATCAGTTCAAAAGGCTGCATGCCAATGGCCAGTAAAATACTGTCGTCACGGTAATAGGCGCTCAAAAAATCCTGTGGCAGCAACTGAAGTCCCAGCGCGATCTGCACCGCTTCGTGACCGCGGCTGGTGGCGTGGACGTATTTGGCCGTGACTTCCTTGTTGGCTTCGTACAGTTCACTCATGCTTTTTGCCCTGCACATGAGCTCAAAAGCCTGTTTTAATATTTCGCGCGGTATTTTGGTCTTCACGGTACTTGCTTTTAATGAAAAGTCTTCCATTTCACATCTCTATAAGGGTTTAAAAATAGGGATTTTTGCCCCAAAAATGACTGTAAGCGCTAGTTAAAATTAAATTAACAGGCCACTGTATACAAGTGCGGATCTCTTGCTGGTTTTCAGGCTCATAAAGAACTTACATTTAAAATGTGAGAAAAAACAGAATCATAAGTGGTGTTGGCCTGTTGCTCCTGGTGTTTTTTGTGGCCTGTAAACAAAAAAAACAAAAAACATCTGAAGTAAAAAAGGAAAAAACCGCTGTGCAGGTAAAACAGGGCGTGAGAGGACCCGGCGGACATGCATCGGCTCCGGCGGGGGCGGTGGCGCTGGGACAAAAACTGGGCCTTACCAGCAAAGAGATCAAAAGCAGTAAACTTTACAGCTTTATCAACGACTGGTACGGCGTGCCCTATAAGTATGGCGGTTGTCAGAAGTCCGGCGTTGATTGCAGTTGTTTTACCAGCCTGCTTTGCGAAAAAGTTTACGGCACCACGCTTCCAAGATCGGCGGCGGAAATGTTTGGTGTCTGCAAAAAACTCGAATTAAAAGATGCCCGCGAGGGTGATCTTGTATTTTTTAAGCTCAATGGTCGCACCATTTCACATGTTGGTGTATATCTCAGAAAAAAAGTTTTTGTGCATGCCAGCACCAGCCGCGGTGTGATGCTGAGCAGTGTAGACGAGGCGTATTTCAGCAAATTTTTCTTTCGCGCGGGACGACCTAAGGATTCATGATCGAAGGCCTGCAGATATCCATACCACGGCGCATGGTTTTATTGCGTGTCACGCTCATTCTGTCAATGGCAGTGTCCATGCTGCTCAGTTTCAGGTTGTGGGGCGCTGAACGGTATTTTCCAATGTCGCCGCTCATTGCAAGCGAACAAATTCCCGCATACGTTAACGCGCTTGCGGCCATTGTATTTATGATTCTGTTGCTGGCCTCTCTTTTTTTAAGAATGCAGCGCACCTTGTTATTCCTGGCGTTCTGTTGCGGTGTGTTTCTGGTGTTGCTTGATGTGAACCGACTTCAGCACTGGTTTTATATTTACAATGCCATGCTGCTCGTTTTTATTGTTTACAATGGGCGGGTAGATGATCCCAATAAATACACTTCATTTTTTATCATCCTGCAGAGCATTCTCGCTTCTGTTTATTTTTTTTCGGGATTCCACCAGCTCAACAGTCTGTTTATCGAAACCGATTATTCCACTGTGATCTCTCCCCTGAAACACCTTGTGAGTCAGCGCCAGTTCAGGTTTTTTCAGAACATGGGGGTTTTTGTTCCGTATTTTCTCATGTTCACCGGTCTTGGCCTCATCATTTCACCCCTGCGTTACCTCGCCATCACGCTGGCAACGGTGATGCACCTCTTGCTCATTATTTTTTTATTTCCCGCGGGCATCAACGCCAACGCCACTCTCTGGTTCAGTAACATCAGTTTTCTGGTAATGATCTTTCTGCTGTTCTCAGGCAAAACCAAACAAAGGTATTTCAGTCCCTCCTTTCTTTTTCAACGGCCTCTTTTTTATGTGATGCTTGTTCTGTTTGTGGTGTTGCCATTTTTTAATGTCAGCGGCCGCTGGCCTGATTTCCTCTCGTCCAACATCAGAACGGGCAACAATCAAACCGCGGTGATAAGTTTTAATAAAAAAGTCTACGAAGATCTGCCGCTGTACGTGAAGTCGTTTTGCCAGGGTGGCGACATGGGATATGTGATCAATTACAGGCAATGGTGCAACCACGAACTAGGCGCAGACTGTTTTCCGTCGGAACCCGTATTCAAAAGCATTAACCACTATGTGGCCACGCAGGGTGGAGGTAACCAAGCCACCGAGCTGGTTCTGCGGCCCCGGGTAAGGGTGTTGTTTAAACGCTGAGCTAACTTTATATTTGCCGCTCAAATCATTATCATGAATAAGATCCTTATTGCTGTTAACGTTCTGCTGGTGGCAGCCGTTGTTTTTTTGTTTGTAAAAGTTTACCAGCCGGCTCAGGCTGAGGTTTCGCCGGAAGTGGCCACCGAAGAGGTGCCGGACAAGAAGACGGACATGCCCGCAGATACGAGTTCTGTAAAAACACCGGTGCAGGCGGGAAATGCGCCAACGGGCCGCATCGCTTATGTGAACATCGACAGGTTAAACGAAGAAAGCCTGGAGATCATTGATCTGATTGCCGAAACCACGCGCCGCAAAAACAACATTGAGGCCAGCATGGAAGCCCTCAACCAGCAATACCAGAAAAAAGTGGAAGATTTCCAGATGTCTCAGAAGGCCGGAATTGCCACCGAAAACGACATGCGCATGAAAGCGCGCGAAATTGAAACGATTGAACGCGAAGCACAGAATAAACAACTGCAGATGGACAACCTGACGATGGACATCAGCGAAAAAAACATGAAGTTCCAGGACAGGGTGAGGGCTTTTCTTCAGAAATGGAATGCCGGTCGTTATGATTATATTCTCTCTTTCAGCGAAGCGGCACCATACCTGCTGCTCGGCAATTCAGCACTGGAAGTTACCAACGAAGTAATTACCGAACTGAACACGGAATATAAAACACGTAAAGGAAAAAAATAAGATGAGCAGGCTTCACGAAAAAATAAAATCGGTGGCTGAATTCCATGAGGTATTCAGAATTGGAAATGCTGAACAGATAGGACTGATCGATGAGCGCGATTATACACTGCGTTACAACCTGATCAAAGAAGAAAACGAAGAATACCTCGAGGCCTGTAAAAACGGCGATATTGTTGAAATAGCCGATGCCCTGGGCGACCAGCTGTATATTCTTTTCGGTACCATCCTCAAACATGGTCTGCAACACAAGATCGAAGAGGTTTACGACGAGATCCACCGCAGCAACATGAGCAAGCTGGATGAAAAAGGCGAGCCTATTTTCCGTGAAGACGGTAAGATCTTAAAGTCAGACCTTTATTTTAAACCGGACATCAAAAGTATCCTCGCCAAATAAACGGCTTATTCCGGATCTTAGAATACACTCAGGATCTGCTGGATAAACACTTTGATGATCACCGGCTTTAAGATCAGGATAAACGCGATGCCATATAAAGCGCCCCAGAAGTGGGATTCGTGACTGATGTTGTCGGTATACGAACTTGTTTTCTTGCGGCGGATCAAATAAAAGCTCACACCGAGCAGCAATACTCCTACAATCCAGCCCTGCATGGGAATAAAAAACAAAGAGATCATGCTGTTGGGACTGATCATGATGTAACAGAAAATAATCGAAGAAATGGCGCCGCTGGCTCCAAGCGATGAATAATCCGGATTGTTGCGGTTGCGGTAATATTCGGTTACAGACGCCGCGTAGATACCACCTGTGAAGAGCAGGATGTAGTAAAGTTTTCCGAGCCGGGGATCAAAAAACCTTTCGTTTCCAAAAAAACCTTCTTCAAGATAAATTCCAAAGCTATAAAGCGCCAGGCAGTTAAAGAGCAGGTGCATAAAATCGCCATGAATGAACGCGTGGGTGAGAAAACGGTAATGTTCGTTGTTGTGGTTGATTGAATAGGGATGGACCAGGTATTTGGCCATGGCCTGTCTGTCGTTGAAACAATACAAAGAAAAAAGAAGTATGAGGGCAAGAAGCGTGTAAGTGATCATGAATGTTGATTTTTTATTTTTTAGGATTGAAGTGGTTCTGAGGAGTCGCCCATGGTGACAACAGGACCGGTATATTTTTTAATGAGGAAATGCCCGAGATAGATCAGTGGTATGAGGCACACGGCGATGAGCAGTTTAAACGCGTAGCCCCATGCGGCATTGACCACAAATTCGTTAAAGGCCCATTTACCTGGCAATACAAAGGCAATGAACTGAACGGTAAAAGTATCAATGAGCTGGCTCACCACCGTGCTTCCCGTAGCGCGCAGCCAGATCATTCGGCCGCCCGTTCTTTTTCTGAACACCCAGAACATATAAACATCTACCAGCTGCGACAAAAGGAAAGCTACAATGCTGCCAATGATTATCCACTGGCTTTGTCCGAACACGGCCTGGAATTGCGCGTCAGTTACCGGGCTGAATGCAACAGCATCCATGTTTAAACTGATGGTGATGATGATGTACATGTAACTGATGAGACCAACAGTGATGAACGTGAGTTTCCGAACGCCTTGTCTTCCGTAGTGTTCGTTGATGAGATCGGTGAGTATAAATACCACGGGCCACAGAATAATGCCAATGGCCTGTGTAAAAAGTCCGAAAAACTGTACCAGTTTGCCGCCGATGAGTTCTGCTACAATGGCGTTGGTGATAAAAAATCCCGCCAGGATCATGAACATCAGGTCGCGCCTTTTATTAAAATCCATATAACCGTAATGCTTGCGAAGCCAAGATACTTATAAAACAGCTTGGTTGATTTTTTGTTTGTTTATTCAACGCCACCAACAAGCGTAATGGTGACGCGGCGGTTCACACTGTGCTGTTTTTCACTGCACTTTGTTCCTTTACCACAATTGTTGAGCAACTCAGCAGATCCTTTACCGGTAATTTCTTTAAAACGTGTTTCAGCAATGCCCTGTTCAACAAGGTACTTTTTAACGGCGAGCGCGCGTTTTTTTGAAAGCCTGACGTTATAGGCATCGGCGCCTCTCGAATCGGCATGACCGGTAAGGTTAATTTGAAGGGCAATGTTCTTTTTGAGGATGGCAACATTTTTTCCGAGGCGTTCGCGCTCTTTGGATTTTAAACTGTTCCTGTCGAAGTCAAAATAAACAGGGGCATCGTCAAAGCCTAACTTTTTCAGTATTTCAGGGTTCAGTATTGTTCCGGCTGTGATGTCACCCGGATCTTCAACACCATCTTTTGGTTTATTGATGGCAGAATCTTTTGGTTGTTTTAGTTCGGCAGGGCTTATCACCAACGTGTTACACGCCACAACCGGAACAAGACAGGTGTCGCAATGCGCGAGTACCCGGTAAGCAAGCGTAAAGTTGCCTGTGCCGTTTGGCGCGTTCAACTCTGAAACCTCCGGGCCTCTGTTTTCGCCGTTCACAAACCACTGGCTGCTGACCGGCGTATAGCCTTCAGGCATCTGCAAAGTAAATGGCTGTGCATATACCGCCGTGTTTTTTGGATCTCTTGCCAGACTCAGTGCCGGATCAGAGGTTTCCGGACAGGTTGGGTCAAATTTGTCAAGATAGATCACCTTGTAAATGTCCATGTCGCCATGCCCCCCGTTGCGTCCGGATGCAAAATAGGCTGTGGCCTGCGCGCTGTCGCTCACAAAAAAAATGTCGTGACCCGGCGAGTTAAAGGGTTTACCGAGATTTTCAGGTGGAGCATAAGTTTCTCCCTGTACAAAAGAACGGTAAATATCATAGTTGCCAAAACCGGGATGGCCTTTGCTCGCAAAATAAAGGTATTTGCCATCCTCTGAAAGAAAAGGCGCATCTTCATCTTCCTGCGTATTCACAGGCGCGCCCAGGTTCTGAGGTGCGGCCCAGGTTCCGTCCTGTTTCCTGGTACAGCGGTAAATGTCGTTGCCACCCAAACCTCCTTTAACATCGCTTGTAAAATAAAGTGTCTGGCCATCACGGGTTAAAAACGCGTGGTTCTGGTAAGCTTTTTTATGGCCTGTAATGAG
>CAZFCR010000165.1:0-7330 GCA_964517305.1 uncultured Akkermansia sp. | reverse complement strand
GGGTTTGTGTTTGGTGTATGCAACGGATTCCAGATCCTCTGCGAAGCCGGATTACTCCCCGGTGCACTTCTGCACAATGACAGCAGAAAATTTGTGTGCAAAAATGTTTTTATCAAAGCTGAAACAGCTGATTCGAAAATAACTTCTAAGGTTCCGGCAAACAAAGCTCTTAAAATACCAGTGGCGCACGGAGAAGGCAAATATTTTGCTGACGCCGCCACGCTCAAGAAACTGAACGATAACAAACAAATCCTTTTCAGGTACTGTGATGAAAATGGCGCCGCTACCGCAGACGCCAGTCCTAACGGCACCACCGAAAACATTGCAGGTGTTTGTAACGAAGGGCGCAATGTGTTTGGCATGATGCCTCATCCTGAGCGCGCTGCCGACAAAGAACTATTTAATGAAGATGGCAGGCATCTTTTTGAAAGTATTCTTCAGAACTGATCCTTTTTATTTTTTTGAAGGTTTGTCGTCGCGGTCTATGCCACGCATCCATTTGTCATGATCGATAAATCTGAGCTTTGCCCAGTAATCATCCTGAAACCGATCGTTGAACTGGTAAGTTCTGAACACAAACCAATACAGGTCTTTTGTGGTAGCCCAGGGATGAATTAAGCCTTTTTGATATTGATAGGTCTGGCCAATGTTCAGACAAACGCAGGAGAAAATAAAAACTGCCGTCACCAGTGATATAAGTCCTTTAAACAGAAATTTCTTTTCGGAATAAAAAACAAAATCGATCAAAAACGCCATGGGAATTGCGAGGAAAGCGATCTGCTGACAAAAGGCCCTCGCGCCAAAACATCCGCCAAAGGACCAATCCCACCAGCAACTCAACACATACAGCATCAAAAAAGTAATACCGAAAAAAGTAAAGCCACTTACCGGAAAACTTTTCTTGACAAAAAAGAAACCGGTAAAAGCCAGCAATACTATCGGTGTGTAGGTGATCCAGCCCTTCCGGTAACTAAAAAGAATATTTATAAACTGAGGATCATTCCAGAAAAAACCTTCAGACATGTAAGGATAATAATACCAGGAACCCGTATGATTTTTCCAGAAAATAAACTGAGGGATCCACATGACAATACCAATTATCAGTATTAAAAGAAGGTGTCTGTAATTCCGCAGGAGAAAAACTGCGCGGGGTCTGAGATCCTTATAGGAGCGTACATTCCACAAAATAAAAAACAAGGCAATAAAGACTTCGGTAGGTCTGATGAGTGAAATGAGCGTGATGATCAGCCCGATGGCAAAAGTGTATCTGTACTTCTGCTGCAGATTCCAGCGGTAAACATAATAGAGAAAGGCCGAAAACAGGGCGAACAGGTAACCGTGTGTATATTCGCTTTGCCCGTAGGTATACATAAAAAGCATGCTTCCAAAGAGCACGGCAAACAAGGTGAGCGCCGTTACTACCTCGTTAAAAAATGCCAGCAGCAGTTTTCTCAGAAAAAATAAACCAACAATCACATAAAAAATGGACCCCCATCGCACACTTGTGGCGAAGGGTTCAGAAAAACCATTGGTTTTACTACCCTGGTTGATGGCAATTTTATAACCAAGGGCAAAAAACGGCGCGTACATGGCCGACATGCCATAAGTGCACCGCGGTACAAAGGTCTCCAGTGGACCTATCGGCAGGTAAAGCGAATCGGCGCCGAGCCAGAAATCAAATGAATTGTTGTTGCAGAACTTAGCAGGGAGATAACTGTAATAATTCATCACATCTGAATTAAAATTGTGATGGCCTTTGGCGGGATTATAAGGACGCCAGAAATCAACGAACCAAAAAGCAAAAACAGCGCTGAAAATAATTAACAACAGACTGGGTTTCCTTACCAGATCACCCGAAGACAGAGAGTTCAGAAGCCTGTTTTTCATTCAATTATTCATTATTTGCTAAAAGTATTAATATTAATGCAACGATACGAATATAATTAAATTCCTATTTTTGAAAAATGCCACTTACCAAGCTTGCAGATAAGGATTGGAAAATAAAGATCATCCTCTTTCTTTGCAGCTTCGCTATTTACACGGCCTACCATTATCCTGTTTTTTTTAATATCAATGCACTGCTGTCGAGCAACACACTTGATACATTAAAAAATTATTACACCTTTGTTTATCACATCAAAAACGATAGCTCGCTTTTACACTTCAGCGGGATGAACTTCCCTTATGGCGAACATGTGGTTTACACCGATTGCCAGCCCATCCTGGCCACTGTACTGAAACTGTTTCCCTTTGCCCACAACCACCTCGCGGGCATTTTGCACACGCTCATGTTTCTTTCTTTTATTCTGAGCCCGCTTCTTCTTTTTACTTATTTTAAACGCTCGGGAGTAACAACCACAGCTTCATTTTTCTTCGCACTAGGCATTTCGCTTCTGGCACCGCAGTACCTGAAAATCAACGCGGGACATTTCGGACTCGCCTATGGCTGCATCATCCCTTTATCAATGTTGCTCACGCAGCGGTATCTTGAATCAAGGACTTTGCGGGCTCTGTTTTACCTGATCCTGTACAATGTCCTGCTTTTTTTCCTGCATCCCTATCTCGGCTTCTCAGTATCTGTCTTCAGCATGCTCTGGCTTTTGTTTTTTATTGTGGCAGATGTAAAAACAAATCAATGGCGTGACTATTTTTACGCGCTTCTCACCGGAGTGTTGCCCATCCTGATCTTCCGGGTGTTTATGATGCTCACCGACCAGCACCTAAACCGCACCACCGAGCCTTATGGACTCAATGTGATGGTTGAGAACATCACCAGCCTGATCTCTCCTGAATTCGGTCCCTTCAGCGATTTCCTCAAAAATGTTTTACCTGAAAGAACTCTGCACTTTGAAGGGCATAGTTATCTTGGCATGAGTACCATTCTATTAAGCCTTGGTTTTATAATTTATCTGCTTGTGAAAAAAATGCGTATCAGTCGCATGGCTGTTTCATGCCTCTTTTCCGCATTGGTCTTGCTTTTACTTTCTTTTGGGTGGCACAATACAGTTGCCGAATGGATGGGCATCACCTCCTCCGCTTTAAACCAGTTCAGGGCCACCAGCCGTTTCGCTTATTTTTTCTATTATGCTTTGCCTGTTTTTCTTGTAGTTCAGATCTTTAAAATCAGCCCTTCGGTCAATGAAAGAAAAACAGCCGGCCTCCAACGGGCGATAACGCTGGTCCTTTTCCTGATCACTTTAACCGAAGCGCATTATTTTTTCAGGAAAGACCAGGAGGTGTTCTGGAAAGCCCGTAACGTGTTTAACTCTGACCTGCTGAACCAGGAAGAAAAAGAAATCATAGAACGGATGCGGGAACAAAAATACCAGGCCATTCTGCCGCTTCCTGTGTTTCACGGCGGCAGCGAGGTATTTGAACGTACCGGTTCCAATAATTCCTATCTGCCTTCGATGGTCTTCTCCTATCACTCAGCAACTCCCATACTCAGTGTGCTGATGTCGCGCACATCTATTACAGAAACAAAAAATACAATAGAAATTTTAAATGCATATAAAAAAAACAGGCCGGCATTTGATCTGCTCAGCGACCAGCCGCTGTTAGTGCTTAAAACGAAAGACGAACTTCTGCCGGATGAGGAAAGAATTTTATCAAAGGCCAGATGCTTCAGAAAAAATGACACGCTCGATTTTTGCGATCTGAGAAAAAAAGACATGTCATCGCCCGTGGATGATTCCATCCTGGTGGATCTTCAATCAGGACAAGACACTCTCAGTAGGAAAAACATCATTTTTATCGGGTCCGAAAACAGGAAACCTTTTATTCTCTCTGATATGCAGGACTACGAAAAGATCACCGATATTCCCCCGGGAATGCTCGCTCCCGGAAGATATGTGATGAGCCTGCATTTTCACGCTTCTGATTCCACCTATAAAGGAGTGGCCGCCAATCTTATTGTGGCAAAAACCGAAAACGCACAAGTTGACTGGCAATACAATCTGCCTTTGCGCATTGCAAGTGGCTTTTATCCGGATCACCATGTTGCTGAACATTTTATTGAAATAAAAGCGAATGCGCATTACGAATTTGTGATCAAGGGCTTCAGCAACCAGCACTACCGTATTTCCAACTTTCTTCTCCGGCCTGACAACATCAGCGTTTTTAAAAAAGAAAATGGTCTTTCAACGATCAACAACTTTACAGAATGAGAGACCCCGAAACAAAAAAAAACCGGCTCATCTACGCGTCACTGTTTGTAACAGCCGCGCTCATTTACCTGATCAACTTTCCGCACATCCTGTTGCAGCCAAACTCTGTACTGTCTAACAACAATGAAGATGCACTGAAAAACTATTACACGTTTGTGTATCACATCAAACACGACAGCAACCCACTTCATTTTTCAGGCATGGGTTATCCCTACGGTGAACACGCCGTGTATACCGACTGCCAGCCCATTGTAGGTTTTGTTCTAAAATTACTACCCTTTACGCACGATCATCTTATCGGCATCATGCACTGGCTCATTTTTTTAACTTT
Organism: uncultured Akkermansia sp.; assembly: GCA_964517305.1. Classification (GTDB taxonomy): domain Bacteria; phylum Bacteroidota; class Bacteroidia; order B-17B0; family Aurantibacillaceae; genus Aurantibacillus. The sequence continues at coordinate 2,833 of CAZFCR010000165.1, read as the reverse complement.
TATGGTGACGCCTCTTCTGCTCTACCGCATTCTCACAGTGTGGGGCTCAGGAAAATTCACCGCTTTTTTTTCTGCTCTGGCCATCGGTCTTTTATCGCCACAGTTTCACAAACTTAACCTCGGGCATTATGCGCTTGCTTATACCTGTGTCATCCCTATTACCATTATTTTGCTTCAGAATTATTTCCGGGCACCGGGTGTTTCAAAAGTGTTATGGCTGGCCGCTTACCATTTTATTCTTTTCCTGCTTCATCCTTATATCGGATTCAGTGTCTCGCTCTTTGCCTTTTTGTCCATCGGACTCACCTTCTTCACAAAAAACGAGAAATCCCGTATAACAACACTTGCCCAGGCTGCCGCAGCGGGGCTCTTGCCGATTCTATTATTTAAACTGTTTATGCTGCTTACCGACCGGCATCCGCCCCGCGCCACCGAGCCCTTTGGACTTGGTAACTGGAACTCAGGAATTGGCGGGATCTTTATTCCCGAATTTGGTCCGTTCAGGGAGTTTTTACTCGCAATCTTTAAAACGCCCACCGATAATTTTGAAGCGCCCGCGTACATCGGAATTTTTCTCATTGTTTGCACTGCGGTATTTTTACTTTCGCTTCCATTTATTTTTCGTCTTCTGAAATTTGAAAAAGGACCTGTTGCCTTATTGGTTGCATCACTTTTTCTCCTTGCGTTCTCTTTCGGTCTGCACCAGAAAGTACTTGATCTCGCGGGCATCAGCATCCCAGCCCTCAACCAGTTCAGGGCAACCGGCCGTTTTGCCTGGTTCTTTTATTACATGCTCCCTATTGTTCTGATCGTTGCCATGAATGGCGCGGCTCAGACAAAAAAAACAAAAAACCTGCTTGCCGCAGTGGCCTTGTTTTATTTTATATTTAATCTTGTGGAGGCAGTGAGTTATTTCCGAAAGGACGATCAGGAACACTGGACCTACCGTAACATTTTTAATAAAAACCAACTCACCGAAGAAGAGAAAAAGAACATCCGCCTCATTCAGTCAAAAAAAACTCAGGCCATTTTTCCTCTCCGTTATTTTCATGGTGGCAGTGAGATGTATGAACGTCCCGGCATATACAGTTCTATGCCGCCTTCCATCCTGTATTCGTATCACACCGGGTTACCAACCAGCGGACTGTTTCTCTCAAGAAGTTCTCTCACAGAAACCGAAGAACTGATTAGCCTGCTCAATTCGTATAAAACCGACCGGGATGCGGCGAAGTGGATCAATTCACAACCTTTCACCATCATCCGCGACAACCTTGAACTTTTCCCGGATGAGAAACGACTTTCAGACAGGGTCGACTACCTCGCACCATCCGATTCTGTTCAGATCGGTTTTATTGCTGCAAAAGATTTTCTTTCACCAAAAAAAGACACGGCACAACTCGAAATTCCCTACACCAATCAAGTGTCACCGGTCAACGGCGTTGTATTTATTCCGTATGCAGAACGAAAACCATTTGTACCCGCGAAAATGATCAATGATGAAAAGTTTTTTGAACTCGATTCCAACCTGGTAGAAAGTGGTGATTATGTGGTAAGTCTGCATTTTAATTACAATGAAAAAACTTACAAGGCCATCGGGCTCAACCTGATTGTGACACGAACACAAGGCAATGATTACGAATGGCTGTACAATGCTTCGATGCGCGCGCTTAGCGGATTTTACAAAGGTTTTGGTGTACTTGAATACCGTATTTATATCGACAAACACTGCAAATACGAATTTCTGATGAAGGGATTTTATGACCGCGATTACACCATCTCAAGTTTTATGTTGAGACCTGAAAAACTAACGGTGATCACTCAGAACAAAAATCAGACACTGATCAACAATTTTCCCGCAACGGATTAGTGTAACGATGATCTATTTTCTGGTTCTGCTAAAAACCAGCACCGATAACAGATTAATGGATTCCTGTGCTAAAATTTTAAAACGCATTTTACTGAACACCACATTCTCCTTTAAACGGACCGGAACGGCGCTGATACTGAGATGATCAGATTTTACAGCCGTATATATAAATTCAAAATCAAAAAGATAACGGTTGATACTTGTCTGCAAAAACTTTTCTTTTCCTTTTTTATCGAATCCTTTTAATCCGCACTGGGTGTCGGTAACAGGCATTCGCAGGATGTCGCTGATAAAAAATCTGAAAGTTTTTGAGAGCTGAATCCTGAACGCTGAAATATTTTTCTCGTAATAATTGTCATTGCGAAAACCTGCCACAATATTTGATTTTCCGGATGTGAGTGAGGAAAGCACCTCTTTCATGCTGTCGTTAGTAAAAGGAAAATCGATATCGGTGTAAAGTATAAATTGTGCCGACGATGCGGCAACTCCCTGTCTCAGCGCGTAACCTTTGCCCCTGTTCTTTGAATAAGAAATAAAACTAACCGGCACACCTTTTTTGTGAATGGTGTTAACCTGAGCACCGGGATCGCCGGAAATGGAGCCATCGTTGACGACAATAAAATTGACGGCGTAAAAGGGCCGTATAAAATCGTAAAACGCGCACAGTTCTTCATGCCACGTTTCGTTGGGGTTATAACAGGGCAATACGATGTCAACAGCAGGACTCATCGGCGCTTGCTTACAGTGTCATTTCAGGCACTTCGCCTTCCACTGTCAGTTTTCCTGCGGTGGCGTTCCTTATCTGTTCAACGCTTACACCAGGCGCGCGTTCGAGCAAACGAAATCCTTGACCCGGAACAATGTCGTAAACACCCAACTCCGTCACTACCTTTTTTACGCAGGCTACGCCGGTGAGCGGCAAATCACATTTGGAAAGCAATTTGGACTGTCCCGACTTGTTAACCT
>CAZFCR010000164.1:0-7345 GCA_964517305.1 uncultured Akkermansia sp. | reverse complement strand
TAACCGACGCGCCATTTTTACCGCTGACTTTAAAATTGGAGATGAACCTGCCGAAATCATACACCTCATAAGTACCGGGCACCATGGCAGGAAACATAAATTCAACTTCCGTTTCTTTAAGGTCGGGCGGCAGAAGGCTCACCTGCACTTTGTCGTTCTGCACCTTTTTGATGTTGACTGAATAACGGTATCCCTCACCCGCTTTTATCATGCCCGCAAAGGCCATTGCCAGTAATCCGGCTGCTATCTTGATCTTCATTTAATTATCAGTTTAAAATTTTTCCAGCGGTAACGCATCCAGAATATAAAAAAAGTGAGCGATGCCATCAACACCCACAAAACTATTTCACTGTAAGGATCCTCAGAACTGGCCTCAAAAATCGAATAGGTCTTCAGAACCGAATTAGGACTTGTTACCAGCAGTGCGCTCACAAAGTTATTTGCAAAATGAATGCCGAAAGCCAGTTCCAGTCCCTCATCCAGCAAAGTAAGCGCGCCCATGAACAACGCAAATACACAATAATAACTCAGCATGATGGGCCAGCCGTATTTATGGACTTCGGGATTGCCCATGTGTGCCAGGCCGAAGAGCAGTGAAGTGATAAATAAAGGGATGATGCCGTTGCGAAAGATCTGCGACAAACCCTGGATAAAATAACCACGAAAGAGCAGCTCCTCAAACCCGGTCTGGAGCGGCATCAAAGCGGCAAGGATGGTGACTGAAATAAGAAATCCTTCAAGATTAAAATTGAGTGTGAGTCCGCTGTCGCCACTGAAATAACTGTATAAGGTAACCGCTGTTATGAGTGATCCCCAGATTAAAAATGCAAAACCGAAACGTCCGTACCTGAAACGATCGAATCCCGTTAACACACTCAAAAAGGTCTTCTGATGCAGGTATCTGATGCCGATGTAAAATCCAAGCAGTGCAAATACAAACATGCCTAACTCTAGTGTTATCAGCAGATTTTTGTCCATGTTCAGGGCCTCACTGCTGAAAATAAGAGAAGGGTTGTCCGTGATCTGCAAATCAGTGTACCCATTGGCTTTCAGCCTGCTCATTAAAGGCACCAGGATGGTCAGCTGAAAACCAAGGTATCCGAATACGGCGAGCAGAATGGTGATCGCGTACATCCAGCCTTTATTGAATCCGTGAACCAGTCCCGAAATGAGATAACGATTGTTGAATGTGAGAGTTTTTTTGGGAGTCAGGTGATCCAGCGCCGTATCATCCATTAAGGAAAGGAATCTTTAAATTTTTGTATTTTTGAACCTGATAAATGTATCAATTTTTATCCAGCCGGGTTTTCGATCTCCGTTAAAAAATCACAGGAAAATCCACGCGGTTAATACACATCATGAAAAAAAACATCTTTTTATGCGCCGGCGTCACCCTGCTGCTGGCCACCTGTTCAACACCTGTAAAAGAACGGATCTACTCAGAAGAAGCGCTCGGCGAAAAACTATTTTTTGACCCTGTGCTTTCCCGCGACAGTTCGATCAGTTGCGCCAGTTGCCATAAACCCGAATTTGCTTTCGCTGATAATGTAGCGTTGAGCGAAGGCGTGTTTCACCGCAAAGGCAGCCGCAACACGCCCACCACCATGAACCAGAGGGACAGAAACTTTTATTTCTGGGATGGGCGTGCCGCCACGCTTGAAGAACAGGCCCTGGGTCCAATGGAAAACCACGTAGAAATGGACTTCCCGCTTACACTCACCGTTCGCAGGCTTTTGAAAAACGAAACTTACAAACGCGCGTTTCTTGACATTTATGGCAAATTACCAAGTAAAGAATTATTGGGACGCGCCATCGCTGCCTACGAAGAAAGTCTTGAAACTTCTGAAAGCCCTTTTGACAGCTACATGAACGGTGAAGACACCACCCTGATGACTGAAAGTGCCAAACGCGGACTCAATATTTTTAATAACAAAGGCAAATGTTTTGACTGCCATTTTGGTATTGATTTTACAGGCAATGATCAGTTTAAGAACATTGGTCTTTACGACGGAAAAAAACTGAACGACCCCGGCCGGTACGCCATCACCGGAAACCCAAAAGACCTGGGCGCCTTTAAAGTGCCCGGCCTTCGCAACGTTGCGCTTACAGCTCCATACATGCACAACGGCATGTACAAAACCCTGAGGGAGGTGATCGACCATTACGACACACCGGATAAATTTGTGCCCAATGCAATTAACCGCGATACTTTGATGGCAAAACCTCTGGGCCTCACCGAGCAGGAGAAAAAAGACCTTGAAAATTTTATGGTGAGCCTCACCGACAGGCGTTTTCTCGAAAAAAAGAAAACCACCAAATAGTCAAAACTTAAAATACCTTGTATAAAACAGGTTTGCTTGGACTCGCGTCATTTTCAAACGGTGCAATCTGCAGATTGAGGAGATAGGTTCCATCCTGGATTTCATTCGATACATAAATAAACTCAGTGATGGTTTTTTCAGTTTTGGTGTTGTGAGGATAGTGCCAGAAAGCGTGATGGGCTTCAAGTTTTCCTCCATCCACTTCCCTGTCAATGCTTGGCATGTCGATGAGTAAATGCTGGATCCCGATCTCATTCATCAGATCAATGGCCTCTTTTTGAATATACGGCGGATTGGTATTGCTGTAATTGCGCGATAGTTTGGCCGGATTGTTCCCAAGTGTCCTTATCACAAGGGCCTCTGGCGTCCCGCTGTCGGCTAACAATGACTCTAACTGCCGCCGGGTGATCACACGGTCGCCGTTCTCTGTTTCAAAAGGCAGCACGGTGATCAGTTCAGCGATGAACATAAATCGTTTCAGGCACTGATTGATCGTGTAAAATTCGCTGCTGATGTGCCCCACACATTCGGTGTGGGTACCATTGCCATGCGGATTAAAGGTGACGGTTCTGAAGTTAACGCTGCCGCCCCTGTTCACATCGCCCACCCAGTCGCCCATCACAACGGGTTCAAGTTTCATCGGCTCCACATACCAGGCACTCGCGCAGTCTTCACCCGAATGAATGGGCATGGAAATATCGATGGGCATAAAAAAATCAACTTTGTATTCCCTGCCTGCGTGAAAGATCGTTGCTATCATGTTCAATGCCTTTAATTTATACTGCCACCGCGGCTTTGATGTGCGGATGCGGATCGTAATTCTGAAGGTCAAAATCCTCGAATTTAAAATCAAAGATAGACTTCACATCAGGATTGATCTTCATCACAGGCAAAGGCCGGCACTCCCGCGTCAGCTGGAGTTTAGCCTGATCGAGATGATTCGAATAAAGATGCGCATCGCCAAGGGTATGAATAAAATCTCCGGATTTTAAACCACATACCTGTGCCACCATCATGGTTAACAGCGCGTAAGAGGCGATATTAAACGGTACGCCGAGAAAAATATCCGCGCTTCTCTGGTACAGCTGGCAGCTCAGGCGGCCATCGGCAACATAAAACTGAAAAAAAGCGTGGCAGGGAGGTAATTTCATCTGGTTGATGTCGGCCACGTTCCAGGCACTTACGATCAAACGGCGGGAGTCAGGATTTTTTTTGATCATCTCTATCACCTGTGTGATCTGATCGATGTGTCCACCATCCGGCAGCGGCCAGTTGCGCCACTGATAGCCGTACACAGGCCCAAGGTTACCGTTTTCATCGGCCCAGTCGTCCCATATACTCACACCATTGTCCTTTAAGTATTTGATGTTGGTATCGCCCTTTAAAAACCAGAGCAGTTCGTGAATGATGCTTTTTGTATGCAGTTTTTTAGTGGTGAGTAAAGGAAATCCCTCTTCCAGGTTAAAGCGCATCTGATAACCGAAAACGCTTACTGTGCCTGTACCTGTTCTGTCTGTCTTCCTGGCACCTGTGTCGAGCACGTGTTGCATCAGGTCGTGGTATTGTTTCATCTTGTTCCTTTCTTATTGTCTTCGATATAAAAATAAAAAATCCCCGGGCCATTCAGCGCGGGGATTTATCAAAAGTTATGTTATTTATTTTATGAGGCTGAAGTGTCCGTAATATTCGCGCCGGCCTTCGCCATTCATACCCACCACACGGATCCGGTAACTGTAAACATCGTCTTTGGCTTTTGTGCCGTCTTTGGTTCCATCCCAGTGCGCATTGATATCGTTGGTGAAATAGATGGAAGTGCCCCAGCGGTCAAAAAGTTCCATGCTGAACGCATCCGCTTTCATTCCCTGTCCTTTCACACCAAAACGGTCGTTGATGCCATCTCCGTTAGGGGTAAATGAATTGGGAATAAACACCTGCATGTCGTCGATGATGTCAACAAAAGCCACCACCGTATCAATACACTCGTTGGCATCACGCGAAATGATCATCACAGGATATTTGCCAAACGATTCATACTTGCGGACCGGATTGCGTTCGTTGGTGGTATCTGCGCCTGGCACCGGCAAAAGACTGTCAACAACCCCCACCGGGAGGCCTCCGGAAAATACCCAGTTGCTGTATGCCGGCGGACCGTTTTTATAACTCGCGTTAAAAACTACTTCATCTGAAGTGGTAGGTGTTTCAGGACTCCAGCTGATGCTCGGAGCCGGTCTTTCATGTACAATAATAGGATAAGGATAAGGGAATGACTCCAGACAGCCATTGGTACCTTTGATATGAACGGTGAGTGAGTACGTTCCTGCGTCGAGACAGAAATTATTCAGTGTGTCGCGCTGATATTGACGAAGACCACCAAAATCGTAAGTAATGATGCCGACATCTCCGCCAATAGGATCTGCAAAATAATCCATGCAGAACGGCGCGCAGCCTTGTGAAACCGGCAACTGGAGCTGCGATTTAGGTGCGGTGTTCACGGTAATATCAAAACTGTGGCCAAGTGAATAAGCAGGACAGGCCATGTCCCATGCAATCAGGTTGTACTGAACACTTCCCTGTGGAACAAACTTCTGGAAAGAACCGATAGGGGTATTCAGGTAAACGCCCGGGTTCCATTTAAATCCTATGGCATCACTGCCTCCCGTAACTCCTGCTTCCAGCACAACTGTATCGCCTTTACAAACGGTACGGCTTTTCGGAGTCAGTGTCCATGATATCGGCGTACGCACCACCACTGTGGTGGATCCGCTGGTAATGCAGGGTCCGAGTGAAACATTCACGGTATAAGTACCGGCATTTTTAGGCTGCACCGAAGGAAAATAAATGTCTTTGCTGTTCGAAGTCAGGCCCGTTGAGCTTGTCCAGGAGTAAGAACTGGCACCATCCGGACCAAAAATGGTAAGTGTATCGTTAAAACATCTTTCGTATTTGGATTCAAGTTTAAAAGTAAGAACCGGGTTAACGATGAGCTGTACGGTATTGCTGCTCGGACAAGAAATGTTACCGCCACCAAAAAATGCAGTCACCGTGTAAATTCCGCTCGCTGCGGGTGTTGGATAATAAACCACCGCGTTGGAACCTGGCGCGCCGAAACCGTTGGGACCAGTCCATGTATATGAATTGGCGCCGGTTGCGTTGGACTGAAGATACCCGTGATTTGGCTGACAAACCTGTTGTGGTGGAATTACAGATACCGTGTTTACCTGCACCACATTGAGCTGGTGAGGGGCGGAAGTAACAGCGCAGGTAGTAGTTCCAATGCCATATTTCGCAATAACATAATAGGTACCTGAGCGATTTGGCTGAATACTGTCAATGGTATTTGTTTGCAGGTTTGAACTGTAACTCGGACCAAACCATTCCCATCCAATCACGTTGGCGCCGGCAGATGCGGTCAGGTTTACCTGCGCATTCTGGCATACATTGGAAGGCATGTTAATGACAGGCGCCGCTACCGGAACAATCTGCACCGAAATAGTATTGTTGATCGGGCAGGTAATAAAATTGTTTGTGAAAAATGCGGTCACCGTATAAACGCCGGCATTATTAGGTCCAACAGGATTGATGGTGGGGTTGGCGATCGAAACAGGTCCGAAACCTGCAGGGCCTACCCACTGGTAACCCACAGGATTACTTCCTGCGGCGGCCGATAAACCCATTTTATCGCCCTGACACACAATGTTGGCAGGTGATGCAGCCACGGATACCGGACTTGTTTGCACCACATTTACCTGCACTACATTCGTCCGCGTGCAGGTTGCATTAGGATTACCATTAACAACATAACTTGCTGAAACAAAATAAGCGCCGCCTTGTGAAGGGGTTATATTATTGATCTGCCAGTTGGGGGCGTTGGATACGGTAACGCCAAGGTGTGTCCATGCCCAATTACCGCCACCGATCAAAGCGGCGTTAAGGTTAACACTCGCTCCCTGACAAACGTTACTTGTGGTATTAACAATGATCTGGTTATTTGGTCCGACGTTGATCTGCGTAGTGCCCGAAACAGTGCAGGCTCCCACTGACGTGATGGTGTAAGTTCCGGAGTTGCCGGGTCCCAGGTTCGGTATTGTAATGATATTAGAGGGCAGATTTGAAACATTATAACCCGGTCCGGTAATATTGTAACTGCTTCCACCCGCCTGCGCAACCAGTGTGGCACTGGTACCAGGACAATAATCTATCTGGTTGCCAATTGTTAAAGGCGCTGGATTCTGCACGTTCAGCTGAAACACTACAGTGCCGGTAACCGGTCCGTTAATATCAGTGCCTGCTCCAACCAGCGTAAAGTTCTGGAATCCGGTGTTGGTAGCGCTCACGGTAAATGACGGATTATTCCCCAGGTTTCCACCGTTGGTAGCACTGCCGCCCGGAGGAACAGTTATTGAAAGACTGATGATGCTCACATTTGGCCATTGAGCCGTTAGCGAGATCACCTGACCGGGACAAACTGTCTGAGGCGGGGCAGATACCGTCAACTGTGCTCTGAAATCAGCGGCGAAAAATAACAATGTAAGAAAGATGAATATTTTACCTGGGATGTTTTTCATTTATTTTTTGTCTTTTTCTCAGAATGTTAAAACCAAAACCATATAAGTTTTAAAGATACTGAAATTTTGGATTTTATACAAAGATAGCGAAAAGGGCAGGTTGAGCCCGCAGAATTTAATAAACCAAAGCTCAGTTTTACTCAGGGAAATGTTCATTTTGTGAACGAGGGAATTGATTTCCTGTCTGCATCAGTTATAACCAACACTCCTCAGTTTTCATAAAAACGAAACCATGAACGGCCAGATTCTTTCAGCCGGAAAAATTTGTATCTTTCAAACCTTTAAATCCACTTATGAAAGGAATTATTCTGGCCGGGGGCTCCGGCACACGCCTGCATCCACTCACACTTGCCATGAGCAAACAGATGATGCCGGTTTACGATAAACCCATGATCTATTATCCGCTTTCGGTGCTGATGATGGCCGGGATCCGCGAAGTGCTCATCATTTCCACGCCAC
>CAZFCR010000163.1:0-7345 GCA_964517305.1 uncultured Akkermansia sp. | reverse complement strand
TCATCTTTACGGGTGATAGGTTTGTTGGTAGGAATTTCAACCACATCAAGTTTGTAGATGCTCCAGAACTCCTGGGCTTCCGTGGTTGCTGTACCCGTCATGCCCGCCAGTTTGTGGTACATCCTGAAATAATTCTGAAGTGTAACGGTAGCGTAGGTTTGAGTAGCCGCTTCAATCTTCACATTTTCTTTGGCTTCAATGGCCTGGTGCAGTCCGTCGCTGTAACGGCGGCCTTCCATGATACGGCCTGTCTGTTCGTCAACAATTTTTACCTGTCCGCCGTCGATCACATATTCAACGTCTTTTTCAAAAACGGTATAGGCTTTTAATAGCTGGTTAACGGTATGAATGCGTTCGCTTTTGATGCTGAACTCACGCATCACGTTATCCTTCGCGATTGCTTTTTCCTTCGGATCGGAAATGGATTTTTCAATATCCGCCACTTCTTCACCAACGTTTGGAATCACGAAAAATTTGGGATCGTCGGAATTCCCGGTGAGGAAATCGATGCCTTTTTCCGTCAGTTCAACGTGGTTGTGTTTTTCGTCAATTGTAAAATAAAGCTCTACATCTATTTTGTGCATTTCCTTGTTCTGGTCCTGCATGTAATAGTTCTCGGTTTTCTGCAGCAAAGCGCGAACGCCCTGTTCACTGAGAAATTTGATCAGGGCGCTGTTCTTCGGTAAACCACGGTAAGCCCTTAAAAGCGGAATACCTGCTTCTTTTTCTTTTCCTTCTGAAAAAAGTTTTTTCGCTTCGGTAATGGCGGTCTGCAAATATTGTTTCTGAACATTTACCAGTTTTTCAATCCTTGGTTTGTATTCAATGTATTCGTGTTTATCGCCCTGCGGCGTTGGACCGCTGATGATCAAAGGCGTACGCGCATCATCGATGAGCACTGAATCGACCTCATCCACAATGGCGAAATTATGTTTACGCTGCACCAGTTCGTCGATGCTGCGGGCCATGTTATCGCGCAGGTAATCGAAGCCAAACTCATTGTTGGTACCATACGTGATGTCGCAGTTGTAAGCCTGGCGACGCTCGTCGGTATTGGGTTCGTGTTTATCAATACAGTCAACGGTAAGTCCGTGAAACTGGAACAAAGGCGCGTTCCATTCGCTGTCACGCTTGGCGAGGTAATTGTTCACCGTTACAACGTGCACACCGCGGCCCGACATGGCATTGAGGAAGATCGGTAAAGTAGAAACGAGTGTTTTACCCTCACCTGTGCTCATTTCGGAGATCTTGCCTTCATGCAACACCATACCGCCAATGAGCTGCACGTCGTAATGAACCATGTCCCAGGTGATTTCACTGCCCGCCGCGAGCCATTTATTTTTATAAACCGCCTTTGTGCCGCGGATCTCAATATTTTTATGGGTTTTTGCCAGTTCAATGTCGGTTTCTGAAGCTATCACTTCTATCTCGGCATTTTCTTTAAACCTGCGGGCCGTTTCTTTAAGTATTGCAAAAGCCTCGGTAAGACTGGCTGTAAGTGCGGTTTCGAATTCAACAACAATTTCCTTGTCAATGTCGTCGATCTCTTTATAAAGTGCTTCTTTGGTATCAACATCCATTTCAGGCTCCAGCTCGATCCTCTTGCGGATTTCGGCTATTTTGTCATTCTGGGCTTTCACGGCACCCTGGATGGTATCACGCAGAACCCTTGATTTAACGCGCAACTCATCGTTGCTGATGGTGTTAAGTGACTTAAAAATGGAATTTATTTCTTCAACTTTGGATTCAAGATTTTTGATGTCTTTTTCACTCTTGGTACCGAACAGCTTTTTCAGAAAATCGAACATGTTTATAAAAATTTTAGCCAATAAAGGTAACAAAATTTAAAGAGCAGCGAATCGGCAATTTTTAATTGTTAACAGCACCTCGTCGGTTTTAAAATGAATAATCCGCAAACGAGTTAAGGTTAGCTTTAAACGAAGGGCGTTTTTGAGACGCGGGTGGCCACAGACCATTAACTGACTAGGAATCAAAATTTTAATAAAATTGGGAAATATGGGCCAAAATGATATATTTGCAGCCTTAATTCAAGAAAAAAATCAGTAGAAATCTTTATTATGCAAAACAAAGGTGCCATTAAAATATTTGCCATCCTGCTGGGCCTGGCTTGTATTTTTTATTTATCGTTTACATGGGTTACGCGCGGTGTTGAGAATGACGCGAAAGAGTATGCCGAAGACTTTGCTAACTCTGCAAAAACGCAGGCGCGGGCTAAAGAGGCCGCCAATGGCAATCCTACCAAACAACTGAGTTTTATCGATTCAGTAAAAACCACCATCGCTGACAGGTATCTTGATTCGATGAAAAAACAAACGGTGTACGATATCCTTATCGCCGAATACACTTATGAAGAGTGTAAAAAGAACGAGATCAACCTTGGTCTTGACTTGCGCGGCGGGATGAACGTAACACTTGAAGTTTCGGTGATCGATATTATCCGCAACCTGGCCAACAACAGCCAGGATCCTGCGTTTAACAATGCACTTAACGAAACTCAGAAAAATCTCGGCGTGAACAACAACGATGATTTTATCACCTTATTTGAAAAAACTTATAAAAGAACCGCCCCGAATGGCCGTCTTGCTCCGTTGTTCCAGTCTATCGAGAACAAAAGCAAACTGAGCTACAACGCCAGCAATGAAGAAGTGATCAGGTTCATTAAAGAACGTGTGAACGAAGCCATTGGTAACGCTGAAAAAACATTCCGCAGCCGTATCGACCGTTTTGGTGTGAGCCAGCCTAACATTCAGAAACTGGAAGCGAGTGGCCGTATTCTTGTTGAATTACCAGGTGTAAAAGACAAAGAACGTGTTCGCGAACTCCTCCAGGGAACTGCTAATCTTGAATTCTGGGAAACCTATGAAAACGGCGAAATTGCCCAGTACATGGACAAAGCCAACGCCGTGATCAGTGCACATCTTTATGGCGTAAGCAAAAAAGACACCACTTCTGCCCCGGCCGACAGTCTTGCTGCTAAAACCAATGTTGCTAAAGCTGATTCACTGAAAACTGATTCTTTAAAAGCAGATTCACTTGCAGCTTCAACGGCTTCTGTAAATCCACAGGATACCGCCATCAAAAATTTCCAGAAAAGAGCGCCTTTATACAGCTTCTTCCAGAACGCCCTGCCGTTGGTTCCGTTAAAAGGACGTGTAAGTGTTGACGAAAAAGGAAATCCTAAAAACTACGCTGAAGGTGCCTGTGTTGGTATCTCCACTTCAAAGGCAGACACCGCCAAAGTGAACGAATACCTCCGCATTGCCAAATCTAAAAATGTATTCCCCTCGAAACTTAAATTTATGTGGGGTGCCAAAGAGGTTGAGCAACGCACAGAAGACGGCACTATCGTAGGATCTTATTTTGAACTCTACGCGATCAAACAAACCGACACCAAAGGAAAAGCGGCTCTCAGCGGCGACATCATCACCGACGCGCGTAAAGATTACGATCAGCGCCAGGGTGGTTTGCCACTCATCAGCATGAGCATGAACAGCGAAGCTGCTCAGAAATGGGCCAACATCACCCGTGCCAACAAAGGCCGTTGTGTGGCTGTTGTGATGGACAACATGGTTTATTCTGCTCCACGTGTTAACGATGAAATTAAAGGTGGTCAGTCGCAGATCACAGGTAACTTTACCGATGCTGAAGCCGACGCCCTCGCGGCGATCCTCAGCGCAGGTAAACTGCCTGCTCCGGCACACATTGTTGAAGAAAGCATTGTTGGACCATCACTGGGCCAGGAAGCCATCGACTCTGGTTTAACCAGTTTTGTGATCGCTCTCCTCGTGATCCTCGTTTTCATGGCGCTCTATTATAACAAGTCAGGTCTGGTTGCCAACGTGGCACTCATCGCCAACATGTTTTTCATCATGGGGATTCTCACCTCGCTCGGCGCGGTTTTAACGCTTCCGGGTATTGCCGGTATCGTACTCACCATTGGTCTGGCGGTAGATGCGAACATCCTTATCTTCGAACGTATCCGTGAAGAACTTGCCCTGGGTAAATCAACTTCACAATCCATTAAAGAAGGATTTAAACATGCGATGTCTTCTATCATCGACTCGAACGTTACTCTCGCCATTCTCGCAATCATCCTTTATGTCTTTGGTTCAGGTCCGGTTCAGGGCTTCGCCACCACGCTCTTCATCGGGATCTGTACTTCATTGTTCTCTGCCATCCTCATCACCCGCGTGATTTTCGAATGGATGCTTGAGCGCAAAATGGAAATTCCTTTCGATACAAAAGCCACCCGCAATGCTTTCAAAAACATTTCGTTTGATTTTGTTGGCCGTCGTAAATTGTACTACGCCATCTCAACCGGTATCATTATTCTGGGTATTGTTTTCTATTTCAAGAACGGTGGTTTAAATCTTGGTGTTGATTTCGAAGGAGGTCGTACTTACCAGGTACGTTTTGACAGGGATGTAAACACCGACGAAATTAAAAAAGCGCTTGAGCCTGCGTTTGAAGGATCTACGCCTGATGTTAAAACAATCGGAAGCGCCAACCAGGTAAAGATCACCACTACCTACCGTGTAACCGACAACAATCCTAAGGCGGATCAGGAAGTTGAAGAACAACTCATCAAAGGTCTGGCTGCGTTTAACATCACACAGGATAACATTGTACAACAGCAGAAAGTAGGACCAACCATTGCAACCGACATTGTTTACGGTGCGTATGGCGCTATCCTTTTCTCGTGTTTAATGATGTTCCTTTACATTGTACTCCGTTTCAGGAAATGGCAATATGGTCTGGGTTCAGTTGTGGCTTTGTTCCACGACGTACTCATCGTATTATCATGTTACACCATTTTCGACGGCTTGCTTCCACTTGAGATCGGTCAGGATTTTATCGCTGCCATCTTAACGGTAATGGGTTACACCATGACTGAAACGGTTGTTGTATTCGACAGGATCCGCGAACGTTTGAACGAAAGCGGCAAAACTGATGTTTACGGTGAAGAAAGGAACAAACTGATCAACTACGCTTTGAACAGCACACTCAGCCGTACCATCCTTACTTCATTAACCGTGTTCTTTGTACTCGTGGTAATCTTCATCTTTGGTGGAGAAAGTATCCGCGGATTTATCTTCGCGCTCCTCATTGGTCGTGTGATCGGTACTTACTCATCACTTTGTATCTCGACTCCAATAGTAGTTGACTTCGATAAAAAACCAGCGGCTTCAAAACCACAGGCGGTAAGAAGCTAATAAAAACGCACACTTGATTTAAAGAACCTCCTGTAACAGGGAGGTTTTTTTATTTACCTTCGGGCCATGAATAAACCCTGGTTAGGATATCTTTCTTCTGCTATGCTTCTGCTCGGCGGTGTGCTGATGATTGCGGGTGGCAAAACCGCTGTAGGCATTGTGTTTATTGTACTGGCAGTGGCGGGACTTATTATTAAGATCGTTCTGAATAAAAAACAGAAACCTTAACGGTGAATTTTTATTCTTTGCCCTGGTTATCTCTTATAATCCCCAGTTAACCGAACGGCGCGTATTCTCACCAACATTCACGCGGTACTAAGATGTGCAACTGAACAAAACAATCCAGTTGAATCGTTGACATCACGTCTAGAACGAGATATAAAAATATGCTCCTGAAGAACTTGCCGTAAATAAAAAAAGCGCCTGTTAAGCGCCTCTTTAAATTAGTCCGTTGGAATTTTAATCCCGTTCATCCACAATCTGATCCGCCTTGAATCCTTTGGTATCCAACACAAAGGTATTATCAGGAATATCCTGATTGGTTTTCATGTTTTTAATTTCGTATAGCTGCGAACTGCCATCTTTCATAAGCATTTTTAACCGCACTACCTGTTTTTTGGTTTTGTCCACATACAGCTTAGCCGTATGAAATTTTTTCTTCTCGGGTTTAACCGAAGGAAAAAGATCGATCACGTGAGCGGTTACTGCTCCTGTTTTTTCTTCCTTATCGTATTTGTATTTATAACCGGTTTCGTACATGGTAAACATTTTAGCGGGATTTTGTTCATCGTTCTCCGCGTCAAAATTCTTAATGGTCACTTCTTTTGCGTCTTTATTATAATTCCAAAGTGTTTTGCCATCACACACGATCACTGTTCCCGGGATCTCCAGCCTGAACTTCTGACCCTTAGACATGATTTTCCAGGTTTGTGGTTTTTCAACAGCCTTTTTATCCTTGTTGTACATGGTGAAGATCACATCGGCAGAAAGCGTTTTGTAAGTTTTGCTTAGTTTACTAACCTCATCAAGGATGGCTTTGGCCTTTGGATCCTGGTCCTGCGCACTCAGCAATAACGAGCCGGCAGCAAATAACATAATTAGAAGTTTTTTCATGATAAAGATTTGTACAACAATGATACCAAATTAGACCTGCAAAGATAACAAAGGTTTAACAAAGGCCGAAACCAATTGTTTTTACAAGATTTTTACATTTTGGGGGAACGCCTTTACTTACAGGGCTTAAGGCTGAACTCAGCAGCAGTTTTAACCTGGAAAACTTACTTATTTCTTAATTTTTGTAAAATTTCTTCCAGTTGCTGCATGTCGCGGGTCAAAACCTCACGCGCTTTACTGCCTTCAAAAGGTCCGATGATCCCGGCCGCTTCCAGTTGATCAACAATACGGCCTGCCCGGTTGTAGCCCAGTTTTAATTTTCGCTGTAAAAATGAGGCACTGCCCTGCTGGAACTGCACCACCAGCTTCGCAGCTTCATCAAACATCTTATCGCGTTCGCTGAGATCCACCTGGTCTTTACCCGTTTCTCCGTCTTCACCCACATATTCCGGTAACATAAAGGCGCTCGGGTAGGCGCGCTGGTTGCCGATAAATTCCGTGATCTTCTCTACTTCAGGCGTATCAACAAAAGCACACTGAATCCTGATAAGATCATTGCCCGTGCTTAATAACATGTCACCGCGGCCAATCAGCTGATCAGCGCCTCCTGAATCAAGAATGGTGCGGCTGTCGATCTTACTTGTTACACGGAACGCGATGCGCGCCGGGAAGTTGGCCTTGATGGTTCCTGTAATAATATTCACCGACGGTCGCTGGGTGGCAATGATCAGATGAATGCCGATGGCCCTTGCCAACTGTGCCAGACGCGCAATTGGTGTCTCCACCTCTTTGCCCGCGGTCATGATCAGATCGGCGA
This sequence comes from uncultured Akkermansia sp., assembly GCA_964517305.1. Lineage (GTDB taxonomy): Bacteria > Bacteroidota > Bacteroidia > B-17B0 > Aurantibacillaceae > Aurantibacillus. The sequence continues at coordinate 181 of CAZFCR010000163.1, read as the reverse complement.
ATTCATCCACTACCAGTACTATGTAAGGGAGAAATTTATGTCCATCGTTAGGATTCAGTTTCCGCTGCACAAACTTGGCATTGTACTCCTTGATGTTGCGTACCTGCGCGTCCTGCAATAACGCGTAACGGTTATCCATCTCAATACATAATGAATTGAGGGTGTGAATTACCTTGGTGTT
>CAZFCR010000162.1:0-7447 GCA_964517305.1 uncultured Akkermansia sp. | reverse complement strand
GGACCAGTTACGCGGCACAATGTAAGAGCCCGCGTGTACTATTATTTTAATGAACCGGATAAAACTTTTTCGAGTTTTCTGGGTGGTGCTGTTGGCGCTTCAAGCTGGAAAAGCGATCTGGGCTATGCTCAAGCCTATGCCTCCGGCAACATCGTTACGGCCCAGTTATTTTTTGGAACCAAGGTTAATTTTTCCGATGATTTTTTCTGGCTCACAGAAATAGCAATCGGCGGGCCCTATATGTTCCAGACTTCATTCGGGATCAAATTTTAAAAAAATCATTCACCTTATAAACCATACACCATGAAAACTTCAATCAGCACCATCATCCTCTTTTTATTACTCAACGGGCTTTACGCAAAAAGTCAGGGTCCTGCTCCAAAACCCATATTAACCGTTTTAAGCGTCGACTCGCGCGGTGTGAACACCGACCCGCTTACCATGGGCAGCATGGTACGCACCGAACTTGAAAAATTGCCTGAATACAATGTAACCGACAAATACGATGTGATCCAGTTTATGGAAGCCAACAAAGTGTCGCTCAACAATTGTTTTGGCAAAAGTTGTCTTACTGAAGTCGGTTTGATGATGAAAAGCGATAAAATGTTCAGTGGATCGATTGAACATTTCGGAAAAATTCTGGTCTTCACCTATCGTTTAATAGATGTAAAAAACAGCGAGGTAGAAAAAACCTACGTTCACGAATTCCTTTACCTGCCCGAGGAAATTCTGAACATGGTAAAATTATCGGTGGCCGACATGTTCGCCAAACCTTACGATGTTAACCTGATGAACAAACTGAGTAAACCCTTTGAACTCGACAACAGCAATAACAATCCTAAAGTGGAACGACTCGCGCTCGACGGTCCGCGCATGGGCGCTGTGAGTTTTAGTGGCGATCTGCGTCAGCGCATCTCGGATCCGAGATCTGACGGTGGATTTGACGCCTATCCCATCATGTTTCAGTTTGGTTACCAGTTTGAAAAACAATACCTCAATGAGGGAAACCTGCAGGCTTTGTTTGAATTTATACCCATGGTTACAGGCCTGGACCAGGGCCATTTTATTCCAAGTGTGGCGCTCATGCATGGTTTGCGCAGCAACGTCAACGGCTGGGAGTTTGCTTTTGGCCCTACCTTCAATGTGATTCCGTTTGCCAAGGGTTATTACGACGCCAACAACAACTGGCATTTGCAAAACGACTGGTACAGCGATCCTGCCCGTCAGAATGAAACCAATCCTTATGAGATCAGCGAACGCGTAGACCGCCGTGGCACCTATCGCATACACAGTTCTTTTGTGCTTGCAGCTGGCCGAACCTTCAGATCAGGTAAACTCAACATCCCCGTAAATGTGTTTGTTGTGCCGGGAAAAAACGGCTGGCGCTACGGTATTTCTTTTGGATTTAACGCTAAAAACAAATAAGATGAAAAATATATTTTGGCTGATCATTGTTCTCATTTGCACGGTCACTGTCCGCGCGCAGGAACGAAGACATCATTTTCCATTGTGGACCTTTCACGATAAAAATGTGACAGTTCATGGGCTCAATGTGGGACTTATAGACGTTGACGACGAACCGCTCAATACAGTAACAAATGGCGTGAGGGCGGAGCTGATCGGGTTTGGCGTGTTGCTCCCGCTTATTCCTTACAGTCCGATTGTAGAAGACGAAGCTCATTTTAAGCGGATGTATGGCGATGTTGCTGACGACAGGATCAATGGCCTGAACCTTTCCTTATCCGGCTCGGCGTGTAATTGCCATGTCAATGGGGCATCGGCGGGTTATATGGGACAAATACTCAGGCAGGTCAACGGTGTATCGGCGACCATGGCTCTTAATTTTGTTCAGATCAGCAACGGCCTCCAGTTATCTGTGATGGTCAACAGCAGTTTCCGGAACAGGGGATTGCAGCTGGGCGGTTTTAACTCAAGCGTTGAAAGCAGAGGGATTCAGATCGGCATTACCAATTTCAGTGAGGATCTGCGTGGTTTTCAGATAGGCTTGTGGAACCGCAACGGGCGCAGGTCTCTGCCGCTCTTTAACTGGCAATTTAAACCAGCAAAAAAACCGGCCGGAGAAAGAACGTCGTAGGTTTAATTTTATCCGGTCAAAACAACCACTCCTCAGGGGGTGGTTTTTTTATAACTGCATGCGGGCAAGGGGAACAATGCCGAGGTGCGAAAAATCTTTTTCCAGAAATTTATAATAAGCGGAGATGCCGATCATGGCCGCATTGTCTGTACAGTATTCAAAACTGGGAATAAAAGTAGTAATGCCCAGTTCTTCACCAAGTTCTTTTACCCTTTGCCTGAGTTCTGAATTGGCTGAAACACCCCCCGCGATCGCCAACTGGGTAATGCCTGTATCTTTTAAAAGCCGACGCACATTTTTGAGCAATACATGAATGAGGTGACGCTGATAGGATGCGCAGATATCTTCGATGTTGTTTTTTACAAAATCTGGATCGGTCTGGCTATTGTTCTGGATAAAATAAAGAAAAGAAGTTTTAATGCCGCTGAAACTGTAATCGTAACCCGGCACACGGGTTTCCGAAAATGAAAACCGGGAAGCATCTCCCTTTTTCGCGAGCTGATCAATGAGCGGTCCGCCGGGATACGGCAGACCAAGGATCTTTGCGGCCTTATCGAAAGCCTCGCCAACAGCATCATCGATGGTTTCACCCAAAACAGTTAAACGACTATGTGTGTCCACTTTTACCAGCTGAGTATGTCCCCCGCTCACGGTAAGGCAAAGAAAAGGAAACGAAGGGTGCTTTTTATTTTCCTGATCCTTTTCATCTACGAAGTGCGCAAGAATATGCCCCTGCATGTGATTGACCTCGATGAGCGGAATACCCAGCGCGAGCGACAAAGATTTTGCGAAGGAGATGCCTACCAGTAAACTGCCCATCAATCCGGGTCCCCGGGTAATGGCAATGGCGCTCAGCTGCTCCTTCTCCACCCCGGCCATTTTTAATGCCTGGTCCACCACTGGAACAATGTTTTTCTGGTGATCGCGGCTGGCCAGTTCAGGAATCACACCACCATATTGCTCGTGCACTTTTTGACCCGCCGTTACGTTCGACAGTACGGTTGTATTGTGTAAAACCGCGCAGGACGTATCATCGCAGCTGCTTTCGATTGCTAATATGTAAGTGTTCAAATTTTGCATTTTTTAATGGCAGCCCCGTGGCGTTTTCCTTTATCTTTATTGGCTAAGGCGTATGCTGGGCAAAATTACGAGAATATTTTTCAAGTCTGCGGGCATCCTGATGCTCTTTTTGTTCCTGGTGCTCCTCACGCTGCTGCTCGCCATCCGCACTTACAGCTTCCAGACCTGGCTGGCAGGTAAAGCCGGCGACTACCTGAGCGGCGAACTGAATACCGAAGTACAGATCAAAACAGTAGAACTCGATTTTTTTTCACGCGTTAAACTTGGCGATGTCTTTGTGCGTGATCAGCGCCACGACACCCTGCTGCACGGGAACATTGAAGCCGATATCCGCGATTTTGATTTTCGACAGCAACGCCTCACCCTTCAAAGCGTCAGACTGAACCATGTAACCAGCAAACTCATTCTTTATAAAGGCGATTCGCTTTTTAATTACCAGTTCATTGCCGATTATTTCAGCGGCGGCTCCTCTGATACCAGCGCCGGAGGCTGGACGGTGAAGTTCGGCGAGGTATCGCTCAACAATGTGTCGTTTGTTTACAGAAAAGAAAAATACCTGGAACCGGTGAGCCACAACATCAATTTCGATAACATCTGGCTTCAGGGTGTATCGGCCCGCATCGACGATTTCAGGATGGCAGGTGATACCCTCTTTGCTGATATTAAAGATCTGAAGGCGCGTGAACAAAGCGGATTTGTGATCGATCAGCTGAATACCCGGGCCGAAATAAGCGGAAAACGGCTTCTGTGCGATGAACTGCGACTAAAAACCCCGCACAGTTTTGTAAAAGGCCGTGTTGATTTTTATTCAGACAGCTGGGATGATTACCAGGATTTTATCAATAAGGTAAAGATGAACTCCATTCTTGAAGACAGCAGTTACGCCAGCTTCAGAGACATTTCCGCATTTGCTTCTGAACTCAACGGCCTGGGGCAGACCGTAGCTGTTTCAGGAATTGTAAAAGGATACGTGAGCGAAATGAACCTGAGCAACCTGCAGCTTTCTTTCGGATCACACACACATTTTAACGGTAACGTCAGTATCAGCGGTCTGCCCGACATCGACAACACCTTTCTGCATTTTGATGCCAGGAAATTCTCAACCAGTTACAGTGACCTTGTGCAGGTTCCGGCCTATCCATTCAGCGACAGCGCGCAGTTGAAAATACCACAGGAGTTTCAGAAACTCGGCGTTGTAACTTACAAAGGGAAGTTTGATGGTTTTATAAATGACTTCACCACCTATGGCACTTTTAAAACCGCCCTTGGCAACCTCAGCACACAGCTCAGCATCACAACCGGAAAAAAACCGGAAGACTTGCAATACAAAGGCAGCCTGAAAACCACCAACTTTAACCTTGGCACCCTGCTGGGGCAGAATGATTTTAATCAGCTCACGCTGAATCTTGACATCAAGGGAAAAGGCATCACCATCAAAAACATTGATGCCGAAGCGGAAGGGGAAATCAGCAACATTACCTACAATAATTATAACTACCAGAACATCCACCTCAATGGCAGTTTCAGTGACAAGATCTTTAACGGGATTCTGACGGCGAGAGATCCCAATGCCAATTTTGATTTTAACGGCAGTGTGAATTTTAAGAACAAGGTACCTGAGATGGACTTTATCTCCACAATCAATCACCTCAAACTCCGACAGCTTAACTTCACCAACTCATCCGACAGCGGCAGTCTTTCCTCCCAGATCCTCATCAACATCAGGGGCGACGATCTTGATAACCTTACCGGTCAGGTTCACTTTGACAATACCATTTACACCACCAAAACCAAAACCTATAAACTCAGCACCTTCAACATTCTGCTGGATCAGGAAAGCATTGACAAAAAGATCAACCTCAATTCGGAATACCTTAATGCCACTGCCCGCGGAGATTTCAGGCTCACCAGGCTGCAGGGCGCGTTTGAGCAGATGCTTTTTAATTATTATCCCGCACTCTTCAAAAAACCATTACCGCTGAAAAAATACAACGAATCACTTGTATTTAAAGTCACGGTAAAAAAATTCAAAACCATCAACGAACTTTTCCTTCCCGATCTGATGCTGGCAACGGGCAGCAGGATCGAAGGCGATTTTAATTCCACCACCAATAAACTCAACCTTCAGTTTTTTACGCCACGCATAGATTACCAGCAGTTTTATGGCAAAGAAGTGCTGTTTATCCTGAATGAAAACAACAACACTGTTCTGGCAGAAGTTTCGGGCGCGGCCCTCCATATTTCTGACAGCGTGAGTATGCGTAATTTTAATCTTGCAGTAAACTCCCGCGACCGCGATTCGCGTTATACGCTGGAATGGGACAACCTGGCGCAACCGGCCAACAAAGGCAACCTGGCCGGACAGGTGAATTTTGATGATACCTCGGTGACTATTTTGAACGAAAAATTATCCATTACCGTTAACGACAGTACCTGGAACCTTGTCAAACCGCATAAACTCTTCGTTAAAAAAGATGGGACACTGAGTATAGAAGAATTACGCGTGGTAAACAACCAGCAGGAAATAAAGGTGGCAGGCAACCTTTCGCAGCAGCCGGGCGACAGCCTTGTGATAGGCACGAAGGATCTTATCCTCGCACAGTTTAATCCGCTGCTGGCGATAGCCGGACTTCAACTCGAAGGCGTAATGAACGGCAACATTGTGCTTTCCAATATCGATAAAAACTTCGCGTTCAGGGGCGACCTCAGGATGAGCTCGCTGAACCTGAACGACAATGTTGTAGGAGAACTTGTGGCCCGCACACGTTACAATGCCGGAGAAAAATCGATACAACTCGAAGGCTACACTTCACTGGGCTTACAGGATGAATTCGGAAATCAGGCAAAAAACATTTCGTTTAACGGAAATTATTTTCTCGACAGGAAAGATGAATCACTGGACATTGCATTTGAAGCGAGACCGGCGAATCTGAAACTGCTGAATCCTTTTTTAACCGATATCATCACCATTAAAAACGGCTATGTGAACGGCAATGGCCGGATCTACGGCAGCCCTTCGAACATCAAGATCGACGGCAAACTCAGGCTCTTTAACAGTGAGATAAAAGTGGATTACACCAATGTTACGTACAATGTAACCGGCGACATTGAGATCATGCCCGACCAGATCCGCTTCAGCGACCTGCTGCTCCGGGAAAAAGGAACCCGCACCGCGCCGCAGGGCACGCTTAACGGCAACATCTTCCATAACAATTTCAGCCGCATACAGCTCGACTACGATATTACCTACAGAAAGATGCTGGTGCTGAACACCACTGAAAAAGAAAACAACCTTTTTTATGGCAAGATCTACGGGTCAGGCAACGTGGGACTTTACGGTTACCTCAACAACCTGCACATGGTAATTGTTGATACCACCACACGCAACAGCCGGTTTTATCTGCCTCTCGACGGTCCCGCGGAAATAGGTGAAAGCGATTTTATTCATTTTGTAAAGAAGGACACCGTTAAAACAAAAAAGAAAAAAGCACTCACGGGTTTTAATTTTGATCTCTCGGTGCATGCCACACCCGATGCGCAGGTTCAGATCATTCTCGACAAACAACATGGCGATATGCTGAACGCCCAGGGCCAGGGCGATCTGAGGCTCACCATCAATACCCTCGGAAAATTTGAGATGTTCGGTGATTACATCATCACCAACGGAGATTATCTTTTTACGCTCGAAAACGTGATCAATAAAAAATTTGAGATCGATGCAGGCAGCAGCATTTCGTGGAGCGGAAATCCCATGAACGCTGAGATAGATGTGGTGACCAGCTACAAACAGCGTGTATCGGTCGCGCCCTTGCTCAACGACAACACGGGTGCTTACAACGGGCGTTTTCCGGTTGACTGCAAACTGATGATCAGCGGAAAACTATTTTCACCCAACATTGCTTTCGCCATCGACTTCCCCACACTTGAATCGTATCCCCGCTCGCGCATTGCCAGTGTGCTCAGTGATGAATCCGAACTGAACCGGCAGGTTTTTTCCTTTCTTCTTTTCCGTACATTTTTAACGCCACAGATCTACAATGCCAATGGCGGTGGCGTCACCGCAGGTAATGCAGCCGCTTCAACCGGAAGCGAACTGCTCAGCAACCGCGTAAGTGAATTCCTGAACACTTATTTTGGTAACCTCACCGGCATTGGCGACCTGCAACTCGGACTCAATTACCGTCCCGGCACACAAACCTCTACCGATGCGGTTGACGTGGCACTCAGCAAACAGTTCCTCAATAATAAGATCACAGTGGATGGGAACTTTGG
>CAZFCR010000161.1:0-7469 GCA_964517305.1 uncultured Akkermansia sp. | reverse complement strand
AACAGTCTTTTTTCAAAATAAGATCAGAGTTTATTTTCCGGGTATTCTTCTACACTCAGGCCACCTACAGGGATGTGGTGATTTTTGCAGAATTCAACAAGTTTCATTTCGGCTTCCACTTTCTTTTTTTCTGCCTTTAAAAATTCTTCGTTCCAGTGTTCCGGTTTTTTTGTTTTTTTCTCGGTATCGCTCATGATCCTGTCTTCGATGAGGAAAGCGTCGAAAAGTGTATTGATGACCTTAAAAGCTTCTTCGTTAGCGGTTTTTAACTGATCAAGCAGTTCGCTTCTTTTTTTAAAGGAAAGCGTCGCAGATCCTGTTATCTGGTAATGGTCGGCAAACCGGTAAAGGTATTGCATCAGCAGGTCTTTGGTTTCGTTTGTCATGGCGCAGCGGTTTAAGATTTATGTAAATATACTCAAATGAGAAATTATTCTGAAATTGTAAATTGTTTATGACTATTCAAACACTGGTACAACACCTCCGGCTGGAGCCGCATCCCGAAGGCGGTTATTACAGGGAGACTTACAGATCGGCGGAAATCCTGCCACAAAGCGCATTGCCAGATGGATTTGACGGCGACCGTCATTTTTGCACGGCCATTTATTTTCTAATAACGGAGAATAATTTTTCAGCCCTGCACAGGATCAGGAGCGATGAAACCTGGCATTTTTATTCCGGTGAAGCACTCGAAGTGATTGAGATCGACACGGCGGGAACATTGATCATTACTCATGTTGGCAAGGAGATCAACGCGGGCGAGGTTTTTCAGTATACCGTTAAAGCGGGGCACTGGTTTGGCAGCAGGGTAAAGAAGGGTGGAGAATACAGCCTCGTTGGCTGCACCGTATCACCCGGTTTTGATTTTAAAGACTTTGAAATGGCGCAGCGGGAAGATCTGTTTCAGAATTATCCGCAACATGCTGCGGTCATCAGAGAAATGACGCGATGAAATTTAAATGCCGTCGAGAACTTTTTTAATGGTGGTGATCGCCGCGCGAAGTTCTTCATCGGTGATCACCAGTGGCGGCGCAATGCGCATGGCGGTGCTGCAGAACAGGAACCAGTCGGTGATGAGGCCATGGTCGATGCAGCTTCTGATCACACGCATATTAAGTGTTTCATCTTCAAAATCGATGGCACCGAGGGCGCCATGCACGCGCAGGTCTTTGATCAGCGGATGTGTGAGTTCTGAAACAATTATTTTTTCTATTTGTCTGGCGCGGGCAGGCAGATTGTTTTCCAGAATTACTTTCAGCGCAGCTTCCGCGGCCCTTACACACACGGCATTGCCGCCAAAGGTGTTGATGTGACCCAATACAGGATTGTGCGTGAACGCGTTCATGAGCCGGCTTGAAGAGATGAACGCGCCTATGGGCAACCCGCCTCCCATGCCTTTGGCCACCAATAAAATGTCAGGCACTACTTCCAGCTGTTCAAAAGCGAAGAGTGAACCTGTACGGCCGAAGCCTGTCTGAATCTCATCGAAGATCAGCAGACATCCTGTCTTGTTACAACGGTCCCGCAAAGCTTTAAAAAAATCCTTTTCTCCTTTCCTGATGCCCGCTTCACCCTGTGTGGGCTCGATGATCACAGCAGCTGTTTGTTCACCGATGTGTTGCAGAGCTGAATGGGAATTATAATCCAGCACGGTGTTTCCTGGAATCAAAGGGCGGTATCCTGACTTAAAAAATTCATCGCCCATCAGACTGAGTGCGCCCTGTGTGCTGCCATGGTAGGCATGTTTAAAGGATACAGTTTCAAAACGGCCTGTGACCCGTTTCGCAAGTTTGATGGCGCCTTCTGTTGCTTCGCTGCCCCCGGTGGTAAAGTAGATACACTGTAAATTTTCGGGAAGTTTTGTGCACAGCAGTTTTGCATAGTCCACCTGTGGCTGCTGGTTCAATTCCCCGTAAACCATCAGGTGCATAAATTTTTCGCTTTGTTCACGAATGGCCTGAACAACGGACGGGTGACAATGTCCGATATTGCTCACTGAAATGCCGCTGATCAGATCGGTGTATGCTTTGCCATTCCTGTCCCATAGCTTGACACCAGAGGCCTTCACAATGTCGAGATCCACACCTGAAAAGGGTGTATCTGATGTTTGTGCCACGTGCCTGAGAAAAAGTTCGCGCTGGTTCATGCTTCTTTTTTTTGAAGGATCATAAAAAGTTCGCGACCTGCACGGGGTTTGACGGAATTATAACATAATTCAAAAGTTCGTGTGATCAGCTTGTTTTCAAAAAGGGGTCTGTAGTCTGCTGCATGTCCGCCAAACGGGGGTTTGTCGCTGTTCAGATCATCGTCGAACAATAAACCCACCAGTTTTCCGCCAGGATGAAGCAGGAGCTCCATCTTTTCAAAATAAGATTTTCTCAGAGAAGGATCGATGGCACAGAAAAAAGTCTGCTCTATGATCAGATCAAAAGTCAAACCTTCCAGTTTAAAAAAATCTTCCCGGATCAGGTGGTTCGCGGGAAAATCAGGACAACGTTTATGCAGATTTTTTAAAGCTTCCTCCGCGTAATCACAAACATACACCTGTGTGAATCCTTTATTGATAAGGTATTCAGCTTCATAGGCGTTACCCGCGCCGGGAATCAGGATTTTCTGGTGCTGATCGTTTAGCTGATCGAAGTAGGATTTTAAAGGAGGAGAAACTTCACCGAGGTCCCAGCCAAATTCTCCGCTGAGATACCTGTTGTTCCAGTAACCGGCGTTCAGCTGCGGTTTCATTTTTCTTCAACCACGTTTAGTTTAACTGACTCCACACTTTGCCGTGTGCGTTTCAGGATGGTGATGTCGTAACCATCTTTCTGGCGTTTGTCGTTGACAGCAGGAATTCTTCCGAAAATAAAATTGATGTAGCCCGAAACGGTCTCGTACTGAGGGTTTTCAGGCAAAGCAACGGGCAGTACATGGTTAACGTCGGTGATGGCTGCCTGGGCATTCACAATAAATTCGGTATCACTTTTTTTCTCAACTACCGGTTTTTCTTCATCGTGTTCATCCTGGATCTCTCCAACCAGCTCTTCGATGATGTCTTCCATGGTGATAAGTCCGGCAGTAGCGCCAAACTCGTTGGTTACGATCGACATCTGGATGTGGTGTTTCTGGAAATCGCGGAGCAGCTCGTTGATCTTCATGCTTTCCGGTACAAAATGCACGGGGCGCATGATGTCGTTCAGCGAGCGGAATTTATTATCGATCAAAGCCCTCAGAAGATCCTTGCTGTGAACGATGCCAATGATGTTGTCGATGTCGCCAAGATAAATGGGCAACCTCGAAAAACCTTCGTCGATGATCCGTTTGGTGATCTCATTGCGGCCCAGTTCAACATCCAGCGCCACCATGCGGTTTTGCGGCACCATGATCTGTTTTACAATGCGGTCGTCGAAATCAAAAACGTTCTGAATGAGTTCATTTTCGCTTGGTTTAATGGCGCCGCCTTCCTCGCTTTCTGTGAGAATCAACCTGAGTTCTTCTTCGGAGTGAAATTCCTCTTCGCCTGTTTTGGTGACGCCAAAAATATTAAGTGCCAGATTTGAACTTTTGTTGAGTAATACAATAAACGGACTGAAGATAAAATAGAAAATGCGGAGCGGACTCGCTACAAAAAGTGTCATCTGCATGCTGTATTTGATGCCGATCATTTTCGGGATCTGTTCACCGATGGTAACATGGAAAAACGTAAGCAGCGCGAGCGCAAGAGGTAGAGAAATACTATGAATGGTGAGGTTGTCGGGCGCGTAGCCCATCCGGATCATCATGTTTTCGATGATCTGCGAGATCACCTCTTCTCCAACGGCACCGAGGGCGAGGGAAGCGAGGGTAATGCCCAGCTGGCAAGCCGAAAGATAAGCGTCCAGCTTTTCGATCAGTTTTTTGGCGGCCCGGGCGCGTTTGCTTCCTTTCTGTGCCCGGAGATCGAGTTGGGAAGCGCGTACTTTAACAAGAGCAAACTCTGCGCCTACAAAGAACCCGTTCACGAGGATCAGGATCAGAGTGATAAAAAGATCAAACAGCATAATAAATCGAATCAAAGATAATCATTTGTAACGATTGGCCTAAGAAATAGAGCGGGGGCGGGAAAGAAGCCATGAACCAGCGTTGAATGCGGATGAAACAAAAAAAGCCGCTGGTTTCCCGGCGGCTTTCTGAAATGTATAGAAAAGACTAAGCTTGTGTTTCTTTGTTGTTTTGCAGTTTTTCGCGGATACGGGCTGCTTTTCCTGTGCGCTCGCGCAGGTAAAAAAGTTTTGCACGGCGAACGATACCCACTTTGTTTACAACGATCTTGTCGATGAAAGGGCTGGTTAAAGGAAAGATACGCTCAACACCAACACCATTGCTCATTTTGCGAACGGTGAAAGACGCAGTGGCTCTTTCGTTTTTGCGCTGAATAACAACGCCGGTGAATTGCTGGATACGCTCTTTATCACCCTCTTTAATTTTGTAAGAGATCGTGATGGTGTCACCAGCTTTAAAAGAAGGATGTTTGCTTTCTGCAACCAGTTCTTTTTTTACGTAATCTAATAAAATGCTCATTTTATTTTTGTTTTTATGTTGTTTGTTCCAGCATACTTTACCTCGTGTAAACAGCGGCGGTGAAACAGGGACGCAAATATAGAATTATTTTTTCATAAAATCTGCAATATTCAGGAGTTATTTATTACTTTTGCCGCAGAAATTACCGGTAATCGGTGGTTTCAGACATCTGCCCAGGTGTTGGAACTGGTAGACAAGCACGTTTGAGGGGCGTGTGCCGTAAGGCGTACGGGTTCAAGTCCCGTCCTGGGTACTGAACCGGACTGATCATTAAAAAAATGAGAAGTCCGGTTTTTTGTTTCCTTTAAATCCTTTACCAGTTCTGCGATGTAGCCAAAAACGGAATTGTATTTTGGGGTTCGATAATCCTCTTTTTTGGCATCATAGGCCAAACCTTGTGGAAATATCATTTTCTGGAGCTGAATTTTTTCTTCATAATTTCCCTGTTCCCATATTGACGCGAGTTTCGGGAGGAGTCTGGCTACAAAATCGATCAATTCTTTAGGGTTCGATAATTTTTCCTGCGTTTTTTGAAGTTCCTTATTTATTTCCTCTTTCTCATGATAAAGGGAAGTGGAAAATTTTGAAAAAATCTCACTATTTATTTCTCCGAAAGCATATCGTTGTTCAATTAAATCGATTCGTTTTTGAACCTCAATTAGTTTTGCGCTTAACGATTGCTGATATCGGGTCTTGTCTTCGGATAAAGCACTCCAGGTTTTATGCAACTGAAGTTTTAGAGGCCCAATATATTTTTCAGCCATCAAGAATCCAGTCACACAACTTAATCAATTCCGCAGTCGATCAATTTTTAAGACTTGTCAGCTTTGCTAAGGGGAAACAAATATTAACTGTTGATGCAAAGAATGTACCTCTGTTTTTACTTTCTAATATAATTTTGTCATTTCCTGTATTTAAGGTCGTAGACCAAATATAAATATCTCTGGCCCCAAGAGCATATTGAAATTGAAGAGACAAAACAATCGAATGTTTTTTTTGAATGTTCAAAATCCGACCAATTGAGAGTCCTAATTTTGGCATTAAGTTGTTTGCGGAGACTGAGCGACCATTTATATGGAATGAAATCGAGTCTTTAACATTGAGATTTGAATAGCCTTGAATCCCACCGACATTTTGATCTAAATAAGTATTGGGTAAGAAAAAAATACCACCATGTGTCTGCAGAATCCAATTAGACCAAGTCTTAAAAAAACCAAATTGAAAGTCCAGAAGGCTAACCCATCTATAAACAGGCAGTTGAAGCGGGACGGATTCCCAATTATTTTCTAGGGTAGTATGAGTGCGAAGGAAATTGCCAATTTTTATTCTTCGTACTCCGAAACTAGAGTAGAACCGATCATTTCTTATATCTATTCCTACGCCGTGAAAAAAACTTTGATACGGTAAAGTGGAGTATGAAAGTAATCTGTTGGCGTTGTCAGAAGAAACGGAGGTTTTGCTGAAATTCAAAGCATAACCAACTTCAGGAGTAATAGATAGAATCAGTTGCTTTTGTTTACCCATTGCAACAATTTCAGGTTTTAATTGAGCATTGAGAATGGAAAGGGACCAGAGAACTGCCACTTTGGTTACTATTATATGTAATCGGCTATTTTTCATTTTCTGGCCTCTTTCGTGCTTTAACGTTCAATGACGAATTTGCGAGCAAATTCCGTATTTTCAATACGGATCGTAAGCAAATATACTCCAGCTGACAAATTGGAAATTCCAATTGATCTTGTTTGTTCTGTCCGGGCTATATCTTCTGACTAATTGAGAAATCAGGGGATTTTGTTGTTACAAACGAATTTTATAGAGGTCAGGAATTGCTCCAACATTTACATAGAATCAAGTCGAATCTGATACTACTTGATATGAGCGAATCTGGGACTGATGAAATTGATACGTTAGTGAAACTCAAGCAACTTGAAAATAAAATCCCGGTGTTAATATTAACTGACAACGGCAACGATCAACAGGCTATAAATGTTTTTAGATTAGGGGCGAGAGGATATCTATCCAAAAGCTGCACCCCAGCAGAATTTTCAGACGCTGTTTGTGAAATTTTGTCTACTGGTTTTTATCATAATAATTTTTTTATATTATCGCTCACGACTGATGGAAAATCAGATGAAAAAAAGAAGACTGAAAAAATAAAGGTTCTGGAAAGTTTATCAGCTAAGGAAAGACAATTTCTTAAATTAGTTGCTTGCGAAAAAGAGTTTATGTATACTGAAATAGCTGAAAAAATGCAGCTGTCCGTACGGGCAGTTGATAAATGCAGGGAAGAACTTTTCATAAAACTGAATATCAAATCTAAAGCAGGTTTGGTGATATTTGTATACCAACACGATCTATATGATTTGTTGTAAGAATCCGAGAATGTTACGAGGCGATTTTTTGGAACTCAGTATTCGCTCGAAATAGATTACTACGTTGTTACCCTTCAGAGTGGTCGGTTTGAAACCATCAAACAATTTTGGCCTAAACAGCTGAGCGCTGCTAATAAATAACAAATATTTTAGTGGACCCCCGAGGGTAGGATTTATCGGTCTTTTCAGATGATTTTCGGGCAATTAAACAGCAACAGATATATGTTTTGCCGAATAAAGTCAATTGGGAAAATGATGAATTAATGCATTAAACTCACATGCCCCTTATACTCCTTGCTCTCTCCATGAACGGTAGAAAGTCTAATCACCCAAACATACACATCCGTTTTACAGATCACCCCGTTATGATAACCATCCCATCCTGATTTTGGATCAGTGGTTTCAAAAAGTTTTTCTCCCCAGCGGTTAAAAACAGCAAAGCTGTATTGTTTGGTACCGCGAACGATGGGCAGAAAACGTTCGTTGAGATCATCATCGTTCGGGGTGAAAGTATTGGGAACGTAAACAGAAAAATCAGGTTCGATG
>CAZFCR010000160.1:0-7493 GCA_964517305.1 uncultured Akkermansia sp. | reverse complement strand
AAAAACATTAGTTATAAAAAAAGGCCGCCTCACTTTTGAGACAGCCTCTTTTTTTAATTTTTATGTGTTCAACTTGGCCAAAGTGTAAAAAAGTTCTTTACAACACCTCTGTAATTTTATAAGATCTGCCATTTACCTGAAACTCATTGCCCGCCTCCAGGTTCAGCATTACTTGTCCGATGGGCGATTTGGGAGAGATCACAAATACATCCTCGTTGTTGACGCTGATACGGCCCAATGCCACAGCCACAAAAAAATTCCCCTGACTGGTTTTGATAAAACTGCCGGTAAAAACGCTGCTGCCAGATTGTTGCGGATCTATCCTGCCGAGTTCTTCATTCATGTTTTCCCAGGCCTGGAGCTGTGAGCCCAGCTGCGCCTGCTCCTGTTGCATGCGCGCGCGGGAAGTTTCGTGTTTATCGCCCACCGAACTTTTGGTTTCGTTGTTCATCGAGGCTTCGATATCAGCCAGGGCAGCTCTTAGGCCCAGTAATTTTTTTTCTATTTCCTCCTGGCAGGTACGGAGTAAAATTTCTTTAAGGTGCGACATATTGAATGGAGATGGGCCGAAATTAGGAAAACAATCCAGACAGCCTCGTAATATTAAATTATAGAAGTCAAAATACATGCCAGAATACCGGAGAGGTATTAACAAAATGATGTGGGCTGTTAAAAAGTAGGGGGCTGGATTCCGCGCTGATGTAGTATCTTAGCGTGAACGTATGAGCAGAACGACCGAGGTAAAGGAAACCCCTTTAATGAAACAATACAACAGCATCAAGGCCAAATATCCTGATGCCATCCTACTTTTCAGGGTTGGGGATTTTTACGAAACTTTCGGCGATGACGCGGTACGCGCCTCCAAAATACTTGGCATTGTGCTTACCAAACGGGCCAATGGCTCTGCTTCTCACATCGAACTGGCTGGTTTTCCGCACCACTCGCTTGATTCTTATTTACCTAAACTGGTAAGGGCTGGATTTCGTGTGGCGATCTGCGATCAGCTCGAAGATCCTAAAATGGTGAAGGGCATCGTGAAACGCGGCATCACCGAACTCGTAACTCCGGGTGTTAGTTTCAACGATAAAATTCTCGATCACCGGCAGAATAATTTTCTGGCTTCCCTCCACTTTGATGGCGACCGCGCCGGGCTTGCACTGTGCGACGTTTCAACGGGTGAATTCCTCGTGGCGCAGGGTCCGCTGGTTTACATAGAAAAACTGGTTCAGAACTTTAAACCCAACGAGGTATTGTTCGAAAAAAACAAACGCAACGATCTCAATGAACTGATCGGTGATAAATTTTATTCTTTCGGACTCGATGACTGGGCCTTTACTTATGAATTTGGTTACGAATGTTTAACCAAACATTTTGAGACCATTTCTTTAAAAGGTTTTGGCATTGAAGACCAGAAACTGGCCGTACACGCCTGTGGCGCCCTGCTCCACTACCTCGGCGAAACCAAACACGATAAACTCAAACACATTGCCACGGTTAGCCGCATTGAAGAAGACGATTATGTGTGGCTCGATAAATTTACTATCCGTAACCTGGAATTATACGGCAGCAACCATGAAAACGGACGCAGCCTCATCAACGTCATCGACCGCACTGTTAGTCCGATGGGCGCTCGTTTGCTTAAACGCTGGCTGGCACTTCCGCTTAAAAACATTCAGGCCATCAACGAACGCCTGGATGCTGTAACACATTTCACAAAAGAAGAACAGCTCAGGGAAGACCTTTTATCGTTGCTGAAAGAACTGGGTGACCTGGAAAGGCTCATCTCTAAAGTCGCCGCTTTAAGAGTGAACCCGAGGGAAATGGTGCATTTAAAACGTTCGCTCGGACTGATCTCAGACATCAAAGACAAACTAAAGGGCAGCGGCAATGCGAGTCTGGAAAAGATCGCAGACCAGCTCAATCCCTGCCAGGTTATCTTCGAAAAACTGGAGAACGAATTAAATGAAGAAGCGCCGGTGAATGTTCTTAAAGGCAATGTGATAAAACCCGGTGTCCACGCGGAACTCGACGAACTGCGGAACATTTCCTACAACGGCAAAGATTTCCTGTTACAGATCCAGCAACGTGAAACCGAAAAAACCGGTATCTCTTCACTCAAGGTGGCTTACAACAATGTATTTGGTTATTACCTGGAAGTCACCAACGTTCACAAAGACAAAGTGCCTGCAGACTGGATCCGCAAACAAACACTCACCACCGCCGAAAGATACATCACCCCCGAATTAAAAGTTTACGAAGAAAAAATTCTGGGTGCCGAAGAAAAGATCAGCGCCATCGAACAACAATTATTCGAAAACCTGATGCGCGATCTGGCCGGTTACATCGCGCCCATCCAGCTAAACGCTGCATTGCTCGCGCGTGTGGATGTGTTCTGTGGTTTTGCCGCCCTTGCCATTTCAAACAATTACAACAGGCCGGTGTTTAACGAAGGTTACGCGCTCAACATTACTGAAGGCCGTCACCCTGTTATTGAAAAACAATTGCCTGTGGGCGTTGATTATGTAAGCAACTCAGTGATGCTCGACAACGACACTACACAGATCATGATGATCACCGGTCCCAACATGAGCGGTAAATCCGCGCTGCTGAGGCAAACCGCGCTCATTGTGCTGCTGGCCCAGATTGGCTCTTATGTGCCTGCAAAAGCAGCCGAACTGAGCATTGTAGATAAAATTTTCACCCGCGTAGGTGCGACAGATAACATCAGCTCGGGAGAATCTACCTTTATGGTGGAGATGAACGAAACCGCCAGCATCCTCAACAACCTGAGCGACCGCAGCTTGGTTCTTCTGGATGAGATTGGCCGCGGTACCTCCACTTACGACGGCATTTCCATTGCCTGGAGCATTGCCGAATACATTCACAATCTGCCGGCGCGCAGGGCCAAAACCCTGTTTGCCACGCACTACCATGAACTGAACGACATGTGTAATTTTTTTCCGCGGATCAAAAATTACAATGTGTCCGTAAAAGAATCAGGCAACAAGATTATTTTCCTGCGCAAACTGGCCGAAGGCGGCAGCGCCCACAGTTTCGGGATCCACGTGGCGCGTATGGCCGGCATGCCCGCTTATGTGATCGACAGGGCCAATGTGATCCTGAAAAAACTCGAAAAAGAACACGAGTTTGAGTTTGAAGGCGAAAAAGAACTGGTGGTCAATGGTTCCGCTAAAATACCGGGGGCAGCCAAAAGCGACATGCAGCTGAGTTTTTTCCAGCTCAACGATCCTTTGCTTCAGCAGATCAAAGAAGATGTGCTGGCCATGGACATCAACACCCTTACCCCCGTAGAAGCCCTGCTGAAACTCAATGAGATCAAAAAAATGGTGGGCGGCTAAGGAAAAAAACCGAAAAAAAATTTTTACAACAATAAAAAATTACATACATTTGCCAACCCAAACCCGAAGCAGCGCCGAAAGGACTGTTGAAGGCAAAGGAAACAAAAGCGAAAGTAGCTCAGTTGGTAGAGCGTAACCTTGCCAAGGTTAAGGTCGCGGGTTCGAGACCCGTCTTTCGCTCAAAAAAGAGCTTTACGGCTCTTTTTTTTTACCATTTACGCATGTAAATGGGTTTTGACAAGATGCTCCCGTGGTGGAATAGGTAGACACGCAGGACTTAAAATCCTGTAGCTTCACGGCTGTACCGGTTCGATTCCGGTCGGGAGTACTAAACCGGACTTTTCAATTAAATTTTGAGAAGTCCGGTTTTTAATTTTCGCCAAACCCCTTGATAGATCAGCGATGTAGCCAAACACGCAATTAACTTGTGTGGTTCGATAATGATCAATTTTTGCGTCATAACCCAAACCGGAGGGAAATAAGGTGTTCTGGAACATTTGTTTTTGATAGAAGTTCCCTGAATCCCACGTCTTTCCTAGGCTACAGGCCATTTTGCAAGTGTAATTAATTAGCTCTTTCGGGTTCGATAAGTTATTCTCTAATTTTTTGAGTTCTTCGGAAATGGCTTTGATTTTCTTTTCCATTTCTTCAGCAAACTCTGTGTAAACATCCAAACTTACCGATCCCAAAGCATGTCTCTTTCTAAGGGTTTTATATTCTTCCTCGGCTGCATTCAATTGCATGGAAAGCCCTTTTTTCTCGCTTGTGTTGGTTTCTGTCAAGTTTTCCCAGGTATAGCCTAATTGGAGTTTTAAAGGCTCCAGATAAGTGCTGTTTATCTCGTAGATTGACAACAGCTCCTGAAATTTGGAATGCATGATTTTGACACTTCTATTGACGTTTACGCCCACCTTGTTTGCTTTGTAATAATACAGCCCTTTCTTTTTAGCCAGATAGCCTGTAAATGGCACTCCGGTTTCGGCATCCTTCACAAAGATTTTAAGTGGAAGGTTGTCATTTACGGGATTGCATTTAAATCCGTCTGTTTTCTTTAGCTCATTCACCCTGAAGAACAATTCTTCACTAACAAGTACAGGATGTTTACCCTTAACCAATTCTCCATTTAGCAAATTGTGCGAAAGGTAACCGCAATAAAAGGGATTTCTGAAAGTATCAGTAAGCCTTTGTTTGGGTATTTTCAAGCCAAGGCTTGGTAATGGATAAAACCGGAACAATGACCAAAGGTGTATTTAAAGTGCAGCAAGTAAAGGTGAAAGATTTTGATGAGAGAGAATTTATAAAATTAGTGGCAGGTATAGAAAGCCATTCTACCCATCCAATTGCCAAAGCCATTGTGGAACATGCGAAAGTCAAAATAAGTGAATTAAAAATTGAAGCTGTTGAAGAAATTGCGGGACATGGATTGAAAGGGAAAGTTAATGGATCTGAACTACTCGCTGGTAATACCAAGCTTCTAAAAAAATTCAATATTAGTTATGATACGGAAGTAGATAGTATAGTTGAAACCATAGTTGTTGTGGCAATCAATGGAAAATATGCCGGATTTATAACCGTAGCTGATGAAATAAAAGAAGATGCTCAAGAAGCCATAAATAACCTTCATGCTCTTGGTGTGAAAAATATAATAATGCTATCAGGTGATAAAGATGTCATTACTCAAAAAATAGCAAAACAACTTGGTATTGATAAGGCATTCGGTGGATTATTACCGGAAGACAAAGTAACAAAAGTTGAAGAATTAAAAGCTCAGGGATTCAAATTGGCATTTGTTGGTGACGGAGTTAATGATGCCCCTGTTGTTGCGTTGGCTGACGTTGGAATTGCAATGGGTGGTTTGGGATCGGACGCAACAATTGAAACTGCTGATGTTGTTATTCAAACCGATCATCCTTCAAAGATCGCAACGGCTATTCATATATCAAGGGCGACACACAAAATCGTCTGGCAAAATATCATTCTCGCTATGGGCGTAAAAATAATCGTGTTAGCTCTTGGTGCAGGCGGTTTAGCTTCCATGTGGGAAGCAGTTTTTGCTGATGTTGGAGTTGCTCTTTTAGCAATATTAAATGCTGTAAGGATACAACGAATGAAATTTGGTCATTCAACTGGACGACATTGTTAAACCATGCATAGTATTGCTTAGACATTCTTACAGAAGACTGAAAGAACATGCACGTAAGCGGTATTATGAAATTCTTTTTATGGTAAAGGGCGGCAAGTTAGATGATGCTTTGAAAGCAGTCGATCAACTCGTATATGAACGCAAAGGCTACAAAATTACGTGCCTTTTTATCTATGCTAAAACTTGCCCTAGCATCTATTAGTTTTAGTACTTTCTTCCTATTACCATCTGAAGCATTAAATGTGGAAAATTTAAAGGACTTCGTTTTGAAAAATATATTGGCGGAGGCTTGGTTTCTTTTGAGTTTAGTAATATAAACTTTTTTCATAACCAGTTCTCACGCGTGATTAGGCCACTCAGATAAATTGATTACGTACCATGAACGAAAGATCACTTTGGAACAGGTAAGAGTTAAAATTTCCAAATTAGGCTTTGATACCGATGAGGTGAAAGCAGACCCAGCGGCGGTAGCAAAACTGGACGATTGCTGTAAAAAACCCTCTTAATTAAGGGTTTTGACCTAAAAAATTGGCTTTTCCCATTAGATTTCAGTTAAAATTATTATCCGTATCTTTACGCCGTTGAAAAAATTTGTAGCCATAGTTACGCTCACCTGCTTTCTGAGTTCCACTACAGAGGCGCATGAGCTATTTAAGCTTCAACATTTGCTTCAACATTATTTTGAACATTGTGCAAAAGGTGAACGATCTTCTCTTTCCGATTTTTTACATGTCCACTATTCTCACGATCACGAAAATCACCCGGATGAACACCACGATAAAGGGTGCCTTCCTTTTCAGGGCGATCACAATTGCCAGATCACTATAGCTTTGTTTTCAAATGACAGCAGCATAGAACTGGCCGTAAAAAGTCAGGCTTTGGCTATTGAACAACAGGCCATACTTTCAAACTTTATCCCCCGCGATCATCTTTCCAAAATCTGGCAGCCTCCAAGGTTCAGCTAGTTTCTTTTTGGCCAGCACGACAAAAGTGGAGTGCCAGCTGATTTCAGCAAAATAGTTTTTTTGTTTACCAAAAAAAGTCTAATGGCTCGTAAAAGACCGTTATTAAAATCCGTGCTGATAGCTTCCATGTACATCATTGGTGGCCTTATTCTTCTTTTTGGCATAGCCTCAAAACTGTTGCATTTCTTTAAATATCATATTAAATAAAGGTTCATGTTAGATAAAATAATTTTATTCAGTATTAAAAACAAATTTGTCATTGGTCTTATGACAGTCGCGCTTATTATTTGGGGCGTTTGGAGCGCGACTAAGTTGCCAATAGACGCCGTGCCCGATATTACAAATAACCAGGTGCAAATAATCACTCTTTGTCCCACGCTTGCAGGTCAGGAAGTGGAGCAACTTGTCACCTATCCCATTGAAAGGAGCATCTCCAATCTGCCCGATCTGGTCGAACTCCGCAGTATTTCCCGTTTCGGTTTATCCGTAATAACAGTGGTATTTGACGATAAGGTAGACATTTACTTTGCGCGACAGATTATAAACGAACGACTCAAAGAAGCCGAGTCAAAAATTCCTCCCGGCGTGGGCACGCCAGAACTTGCGCCTGTGAGTACAGGGCTGGGTGAGGTTTACCAATACATCATCCATCCTACCAAGGGGAATGAAGATAAGTACACAGCAATGGATCTGAGAACCATGCAGGACTGGATTGTTGCCAGGCAACTTTATGGGACGCCGGGTGTGGCTGAAGTTAACAGCTTTGGCGGACAATTAAAACAATATGAAGTGGCGGTCAATCCGGACAGGCTTCTTGCTATGGACATAACTCTTCCCGAAATTTTTACCGCATTGGAAAAAAATAATGAAAACACGGGCGGAGCGTACATTGACAAAAAACCAAATGCTTTCTTTATCCGTGGTGTGGGTTTGGTTGGATCATTTGACGATATAAAAAATATTGTCGTAGAAACTAATGTGAATGGCATACCTATTCTAATTAAGGATGTTGCCGAAGTGAGGCTC
>CAZFCR010000159.1:0-7556 GCA_964517305.1 uncultured Akkermansia sp. | reverse complement strand
TGCGCACGCTTGATCACATGAAACGCGATAAACAGATCAAGATCGCAAGTGAAACCCTTTACCTTTACGCACCCCTTGCACATCGTCTGGGATTAAATACCATTAAAACCGAACTGGAAGATCTGGGTTTAAAATACACCGACAGCGAAGCGTATTACGATGTGGCCAACAAACTCAAGGAGAGCCAGCCAGAGCGTAAAAAATTCATTCAGAAGTTCATTGAGCCTCTGAAGGAAATACTAAGTGAACAGGGACTTAAATTTAAGATCTTCGGCCGGCCGAAATCTATTTTCAGTATTTATAACAAGATCAAAACCAAACATGTTGCGTTTGAAGAGATCTATGATTTGTTTGCGATCCGCATTGTAATTGACACGCCTTACGAACAGGAAAAAACCGATTGCTGGCGGGTATATTCCATCATTACCGATTTTTATCATCCAAGTCCGGAGAGGCTGCGCGACTGGATCAGTACACCCAAAAGCAATGGTTATGAAAGTCTTCATACCACGGTAATGGGGCCTGACGGCAAGTGGGTGGAAGTTCAGATCCGCACCACACGCATGGATGATCTGGCTGAGAACGGTTACGCGGCCCACTGGAAATACAAAGACAGCGCTGCTGAAAAGGAAAGCAAGCTCGAAAACTGGCTTTTACGGATCCGCGAGATGCTTGAAAATCCTGATCCCAATGCGCTGGAGTTCATTGATGATTTTAAGCTGAATCTTTTCAGTGACGAAATGTTTGTTTTCACTCCAAAAGGGGACATGAAAACGCTTCCGGTGGGTGCAACAGCGCTTGACTTTGCATTTGAGATCCACACCAAAGTGGGTGAACATTGTATCGGTGCAAAAGTAAATCACAAACTGGTTCCATTGAGTCACGAACTTACCAGTGGCGACCAGGTGGAGATACTCACGAGCAGCAAACAAGTGCCTAAAGACGACTGGCTGAATTATGTGATCACGGCCAAAGCCAAGTCGAAGATCAAAAACAGCCTGAAGGACCAGCGTAAAAAAATCGCGGAAGAAGGCAAAGAGGTGATGCAGCGTAAGTTTGAAAAAAACAAACTCGATTTCAGCACACAGAACATCAACGATTTTTGTAATTATCTTAAACTGCCTTCGCCCCACGAACTCTTTTACCGTGCCGCGCTGGGGAATGTGGATGTAAAAGAGATAAAAGAGTTTATCAAATTCAAGGAAACACCTTCGCGGCGTAAAAAACCGGAAACAAGTGCCCGTCTTGAGCAACTGGTTACAAGTGCCCGTGGAAAAACGGACATGCTTGTAATTGGCGATGATCTTCAGAAACTCGATTATAAGTTATCACCCTGTTGTAATCCTATTCCCGGCGACGACGTGTTTGGGTTTATCACCGTTGGTGAAGGCATCAAGATTCATCGCGTAAATTGCCCTAATGCCATCAAACTGCTCTCCAACTACGCCTACCGCGTTGTAAAAGCCAAATGGGTGAATGATCAGCTGATCTCATTCCTGGCCGGATTAAAATTAACCGGCACCGATGAACTCGGTATCGTAAATAATATCACCGAGGTGATCTCCAATGAGAACAACGTGAACATGCGCTCAATTAACTTTGATACGGATGACGGGATCTTCGAGGGAACCATCATGGTTTACGTTCACGACACCAAACATTTAAGTCACCTGGTAGAAAATCTGAAAAAGGTGAAAGGTGTGAACCGTGTGGAACGCATCGACGAAAAGAGGTAGATCAGGAAATGATCCTTGTTTTTATTTTTTTGGCCGGGTTACCCTGGTAAATCCAGTTCGCTTCTAATGATGCTGTAGCCACGCTGCCGGCTGTCAGCAATGAATGGCTGCCCATGCGTACGCCGGGACACACAATGGTTTTAGCCCCTGCCCATGCACCTTCTTCAAGCGTGATCTCTCCTACCATTAAGTCGAAGGTAGTTCTCCGGTAGTTGTGGTTACCACAAAGCAGGAGTGAACCCTGGGACACGCAGGCGTTCTTGCCGATGGTAACGCGCGCGAGGTTATCAATCCAGACATTTTCGCCTATCCAGGCGTGATCTCCTACCACAAGTTTCCAGGGGTATTTAATAGAAACATGCGGTTTAATGACCACCTTTTTTCCGATAGAAGCGCCGAATAAACGGAGTACAAAACGTTTTGGCGCGTAGAAAGGAAAAGGCGAACGAAAAAAAATCAGGTTCACCATGTACCAGATCATTCTTTTCAGCAGGGTGCCTCCGGGTTTATACCAGTCGTTGTTAAATGAAGACAAATCAGTTTTTAAGGCAGTCATTAAAAAGGTTTTTGTATTGTTGAATAATTTCAGGGACTTTGATCTTTTCCGCAACGTAACGGACCGCATTGTGTCTGCATGATTCGAGTGATGACTGGTTCATGACGCTGTAATGGTTTAAAGCATTCACAAAAGCCTTTTTGTTGTCAAGCGGAATGGCGAAACCTGCGCCGTATGTTTCGAGATCTGTCCAGGGCGTCTGATCACTTGTAATCACAGGACATCCACTCGAAAGGCTTTCGATGATGGCATGGCCGAAGTTTTCATTCAGCGTAGGCAAGAGCATGATGTGATTGTTGCTGAACACACCCGAGATCTCGTTCGGATTTACCGACCCTTCGTACGAAACCTGAATGTGAGGTGGCATCTGATCGATCAGTCTTTGGCATTTTTCCCAATAAAGTTCATCCTCCTTAGGCCCATAGATTCTGAACCGGACATCGGCGCTCATTTGCGAAACGAGTTCAAGTGCCAACAGCAGATTTTTTTTATGTGAGATGCGGGAAACAAAACACACATTGAGAACCCCGGCTTTTTTTTCAACACTGTCTGCCAGTTGCAGTTTGCGGGGCAGATTCGGAATAATAGATATTTTTGCAAGAGGATGAATGACGTTCGTGATCTCTTTCAGTTCCTGTTCAGATGTGGCATGCCAGCGCAGACGCCTGTGAATGCCAATGAATTTGATCAACGTGAGGAAAACCTGTTTTTTGTTTTTTTTGATGCTCAGGGCTCCCGCGCCGAGCATGCCCGGCGCTATCACCACCGGCTTTTTTGAATTGGCACTTCGGAGGATCAGGAGTGGCAGGATTGAAAAATAATAAGAGAAAAAGCTGTTGAGGTAAACGCAGTCATAGTGAGTTTCCCTGATGATTTTTCTGAATGAGGATATTTTTTTTTGGTCGGGACTCAGATAAAAAACATCGCAGCCAAGATCACATTGTTGCCAGGTATCTGGTGTGATGCCTTTATAAGCCTGCAATGCGTGAAGGTCACGATCAGTGGTTACGATCTTAAAATCATAGGTGTCGCGCAGATGGCTCACCAGCGAGATCACCGATTGCACCGGACCGCCTGCGAGATAGCCCGGCCAGAACCAGTCTACAAAAACCAGTATCGTTTTTTTAGTCAAAGCCGTTTTCGCTGATCCAGTTATTAAGTACAACGATGTGCCAGATCCGGCTCCAGGTCACCGAAGGGTCACCGCCCAGGAAACGTTTCCAGAGTGCATCCACGCTTCCCGGCTCCGTTAAACCACGGTTGCCGAAGGCCGCAATGTTTTTTTCGCAGAAAGAGCGCAGTTCATTTTTCAGCCATTGCTCCCAGGGCAGTACAAATCCCATTTTAGGACGGTACACAATTTCTCCGGGAAGAAGATCGCCGAGGCTGTCAACGAGTAGTTTTTTAGGACTGTGAGGGAATTTATATTCATCGTTTACGCCGATTACAAATTCCATCAGCTGGTAATCAAGAAATGGTTCACGCACTTCGAGCGCTACCGCCATGCTCATCTGATCGGTATCGCGGAGCAATGTATTTTGAAGATAAGTGCCGAGTTCGGCCAGCGTAACGGCACTGAGCAGATGCTCTGATACCTGCGGCACTTCGCGGATGATCTTCTCCAGGTGCTGAAATGGATTTGCATCGTTGGTAATCTGTTCCAACTCGCGTAAGGTAAACAGACTTCTGCTTAAAGGATACGCGCTTAGAAAATTGATATGGGTCTGCCCCAGTAGTTCTCTTATTTTGTTGCCGCTCACAGAGCGTTTTTGTTTCTGAATGACGTAACCGGCGGTTTTTCTCATGAATTGCGGGATCATGTTGAGCCACCATTTTTTCTGGAGTTCCGACATCCGTTTAAACACATCGTAACCCGCGAAGATCTCGTCGCCGCCAATACCGCTCAGCGCCATGGTAATACCGGCTTCTTTGGTAGCTTTAGAAACGATGTAGGTATTGGGTCCATCGCCGCTCGGATGGTCCATGGCGTGTAACGCTTCAGGCAGTTGATGCAGGAAATCCTGCGCAGTGAGTTTGATCTCGTGATGCCGGGTATTAAATTTTTTGGCTACAAGTCGCGCGTATCTGGACTCAGAAAATTCGCTCTCATCAAAACTTACGTTAAAGGTGCTGACAGGCTCTGAACTTACTTTGCTCATGAGCCCCACAACGGCCGTCGAATCGATGCCGCCTGATAAAAATGCGCCAAAAGGAACATCGGAGATCATGCGTCGCTGCACCGAAAGACTCAGGAGTTCATTCACCTTGTTGCAGGTTTCTTTGTAGGTCAGGCCCGAAGAGGTATCTGATATTTTGTTAAAAGTATGGTATTGGGTGAGCGTGGCCTTGCCCTGGTAATACTCTGCAAAGTGTCCTGGCATCAGCATCCTGATGCCTTTTACAATGGTATTAGGCGCAAGAACGGTCTGATACATCAGGTATTCAGGAACGAGATCGTTGTTGAGCGCAAATTTTTTGATGCCTGAATGGATGATGCCTCTTATTTCGCTTGAGAAAATAAATCCTTCATCGCCATAATAATAATAGAGCGGTTTTACGCCGGCCCGGTCGCGCGCCACGATCAGTTTTTTTTCAACTTTGTCGTAAATGGCAAACGCAAACATGCCATTAAAAAAGTCAAGGCACTTGATGCCCCAGCGAACATAAGCCGCGAGAACAACCTCCGTATCAGAAGCAGTTTTAAAAAAATACGGTTTGTTGCCGCTGCCGTGTGCTGCCCGCTGCAGTTCGAGTTTTAGTTCGCGGTAATTGTAAAGTTCGCCATTGTAAACAACCACATAACGTTCGTCGGAAGAAGAAAAAGGCTGGTTGCTTTCAGGACTGAGATCGATGATGGAAAGTCGTGTGTGACCCAGGCAGAGCGATTCTCCGGCCCATGTGCCCTGGTTATCCGGACCCCGGTGACGGAGCCGCGCGTTCATCGCATGAACGATACTAAGTTGTTTTTCCGCGCTAAGGTTTTCTGATATGAGTCCGTTGATGCCGCACATATTTCTTAATCAATGGATTTTAGAAACCTTTCGTCCTTCATCATCAGCGCTATGCCTTGTTCAATGCTGATGAGTTCTTTATTGAGGATCTGCCTCATTTTTGAATTATCGGGCTGTCGGCGTGTCATATCACCTTCTTTTAGTGGCGGGAGATGAACAATTTTAGAAGATGAACCTGTGAGCCTGATGGTGGTTTCTGCCAGCTCGCGGATGGTCATCAGTTTATCATTGCCGATGTTGATCACATCGTTCAGCAGTAATCTGTCTTCAAATATTTTGTTGCAGACACTTACGGTATCTTCAACATACGTAAAGGTGCGGGTTTGTAAACCATCGCCATAAATGGTAATGTCACGGTTTTTTAGCGCAGCAGCTAAAAAGCGGGCTACAACAAAATCGGTGCTTTGGTTGGGACCGTATGTATTAAAGAATCTGAAAATAGTATATGGTAGCTGGTAGGTTTGCCAGTAACTTCTGAAAAAACATTCACCCACATTTTTTACAACAGCGTAGGGTACCCGCGAATTCAGTGGTGTACGGTGTTCGTTTTGCGGCAGTTCTACGGGCTCGCCATATACTTCAGAACTCGAAGAGAAATAAACATGTTTTACCGTAGAGTTTTTCGAAAGATTGAGCACGTTTTTAATGCCTTCAATGTCGTTCAGAACGTCGATGGGATGCTCCTGTGTACGGATGACACCTACTACTGCGGCAAAGTGAAAAACATAATCAAAGTTATAAGATAGCATTACGGTGGAAATGTCGGCCAGATCGTTAACGTTGGCTTTGATGAATTTCCACCTGTCGGTATGATCCTGGGGCAGCTTGTGCAGGAAGCCGGTTGACAGGTTATCCACGATCACGACATAGTTATCGGGATTTTGTAATAATTTTTCGATGAGCGCGCTGCCAACATTACCGGCCCCGCCGGTTACCAGTATTTTATTTTTTGCGGAATCCGTCATATATCTCTGAAACTGTGCCAGCCCACTGCGCCGGGTTGATCTGTTGGGCCAGGCGATGGCTTTTTTCTGACATTAAAAGTAAGTCTTTCGGGCTGAGTTTCGTTATTTTTTTTAATACCTCTTTCAGCGCGGTGATATTCTTTTTTTCGAAGATATAGCCATTTTGCCCAGGTTCAAGAAATCTGTCTTTGGCTCCTACAGCATCGCTGAGTATCAATGGAAAACCAGCGGCGGCATATTCCTGCACCACAACGCCCCAGGGTTCGAAACGACTGGGAAGAACAAATACACCTGTTTCTGCAAGCAGCGGATCAAGATCGGCAGGTTGTACAAACCCGTGGTGTTTGATGGCAGGATGTCTTACAGGATCAAGACTTCCGGTTCCAAGGCACCAGAGTTCCCATTCTGAAGGTGACTCCTGTTGCAGCTGCGAAAAGGCTTCCCACAGATCTGTGAGACCTTTGAATTCGTAATACCTTCCCACATAAATAAAACGTTTGGGAATATTTTTTTCTTTTTCCGGTTTTATCCGCTCGTACACGGCATTAAATTTGGGCAGGTCACAACAATAAAAACCCTCACGGATGGCCGCGTTTTTAAAACCCAGTTTGCGCACGTACCTGTACTGGCTTTTTCCCGGCACCCAGGCGTGACTGAATGTGTTTAAAAGAAAAAACCTGCTCAGAAAAAGCGCGAGATATTGTTTCAGTGAACCTTTCCAGTGTGTGTCGCAGGTAACCACTGTTGGAATTTTTTTATAATAACGCCGTGCCACTTTCAGGTAATCGCGGTCAATCCAGCCACTGCAGATCAGGATATCGGGCTGGATCTCCGCGGCGAGCTTGTGCATCTGTTCCAGGTCATAATCACGGCGGTTGTACAATTTAACCGGGGTTTTTTCATCGAAACTGAAAGGCGCTTCTTTGTTCACCGGCCAGCGGATAACGTGCACTTCAGCTGTTTTGGCGAGTTCGGCGCAGCATTTCAGAAAATAATCGGCCAGTTCGGTATATAAAAACAAAACCTTCATCAGATGATGTTGACTTCTCGCTCAAGCTGCACCCCGAATTTCTCAAGCACTTTCAGCATCACGTGCTGCGAAAGTTTAAAAACGGCATCGCCGCTGCAGGCGTGCTGGTTAATGAGCACAAGCGCCTGCGCCTGATGAACGGCGGCGCCATTGAGACTAAAACCTTTTAAACCACATTGTTCAATCATCCAACCCGCTGCGAGTTTAAAATGGCCGTTTGGAAGTGCATAGGATACAATGCCGGGAAATTGTTTTTTC
>CAZFCR010000158.1:5743-7564 GCA_964517305.1 uncultured Akkermansia sp. | reverse complement strand
CCACTGATCCAAAATCAGGTTGGGATGGTTATCACAATGGGGTGATCTGTAAAACCGATGTGTATGTCTGGATTATTCGACTAACCACCGTTCATGGAGAGAGCAGGGAGTATAAGGGGCATGTCAGTCTACTTCGTTAAGGACGAAAAAAGTACGAAGGACGA
The DNA here is from genome assembly GCA_964517305.1 of uncultured Akkermansia sp. Taxonomy (GTDB): domain Bacteria; phylum Bacteroidota; class Bacteroidia; order B-17B0; family Aurantibacillaceae; genus Aurantibacillus. Next base: position 7,400 of record CAZFCR010000158.1, on the reverse strand, counting down.
AGCGAATTTAAGATCGATTGCAGTTCACCACGCGCAACCCTTCAATCGTAAATCGTCCAATCCAAAATCGTAAATCGCCCCGTCTTTACAACTCACCCCGCAGCATCTCCCATAAAACTATGCCCACGCTCACCGAAATATTGAGCGAGTGTTTGCTGCCCAGCTGGGGAATTTCTATCACGCCATCGGAAACATCAATTACACTTTGTTCTACACCATATACCTCGTTGCCGAATACAAGCGCCATTTTTTCTGTTCCGCGTTTAAATTCGTGCAGTAAGGTTGAGTTTTTTGCCTGTTCAACGGCATAAATTTTATAACCCTGGTCCTTTAGCCCGTTCACTGCATCAAGTGTGTTCACCGCATGTTGCCAGGTAACCGAAGCAGTAGCGCCCAAAGCTGTTTTTTCAATCTCCTTGTTGGGAGGTGTGCCCGTTAAACCACAAAGGATCAGTTTTTCAATCAGAAAGGCATCCGCGGTTCTGAACACCGAACCTACATTGTGCAAACTGCGCACGTTGTCCAGAATTATGATAACCGGCTGTTTATTAGCCTGTTTAAATTCATCAACGCTCAAACGGCCCAGCTCTTCGTTTTTTGTCTTCTCGTGCATCGCAAAATTCCCTTCTGAGTAAAAATCCCTATATTTAAGCGTTAAATTTCGGTAACAATTTGTGAAGTTAAGTAAAGAATTCAAAATTGGCGTGGTGGTGGTTTGTGCCATAGCCGCCTTTATATGGGGGATCAATTTTTTAAAAGGCTCCAATCTTTTTTCGAGCCAGTATTACCTGTACGCGGTGTATCCCAAAATCGACAACCTCACGCCTGCCAATCCGCTCCAGATCAACGGTTTTAAAATCGGGCAGATCCGCAAGATCTCTCTTGTTCAGATAAACGGCGAGAACATGGTAGTAGTGAAATTTCAGCTCACCGAAGATGTGCAGATCCCGAAACGATCGGTTGCCCGCGCGGTAAGCGCCGATCTATTAGGTAACAAGGCCGTAGAGGTAATCTTCAGCAAGGAAAAAGAGTTCGTACAAAGTGGCGACACCCTGATTGCTGAAACTGAGCAGGGGTTAAAAGAATCTTTCAACCGGCAGATCGCACCACTTCAGGCCAAAGCTGAAAATCTGATCGGTAATATCGACAGTCTGATGACAGTTTTTAACATGATGCTGAATACCAAAACCCGCGCCAACATCGATCAGTCTTTCGAAAGTGTGCGTAAAGCCATTCTCAGCCTCGAAAAAACAGCCTATAAACTCGATGACATGATGGCGACTGAAAAACCCAAAATGTCGCAGATCTTTACCAATCTGAGTGGTATTACAAGCAATCTCGACAAAAGTGAACAGAAGATCAACAATATTCTGAATAACTTCAGTAATCTTTCAGACAGCCTTTCAAAATCTGAACTTAAGAGCGCCATCAACAATGCCGATAAAACTTTAAAAGAACTTAATATTTTAATGGCCCGCATCAACGATGGTCAGGGTACCCTGGGCAAACTGGCCAAGAACGAAGACCTTTACAATAACCTTAACAAATCGGCCGAAGATCTTGACAAGCTTTTAAAAGACCTCAAGGAAAATCCGAAACGCTATGTGCATTTTTCCATCTTTGGAAAAAAAGCAAAAAGCAAACCTGAATAAAATCT
>CAZFCR010000158.1:0-5733 GCA_964517305.1 uncultured Akkermansia sp. | reverse complement strand
TTTGTTATGATCGCTTCTATTGTTTTTTGTATTCTCTTAATTGGCGCCACTGCATTTTTTGTGATCAACGCCCGCAAGATCCGCCGGAACATCCTGATCGGAAAAGACATCACACTCAGCGGCACCAAAGCCGAACGCCTGAATGTGATGCTGCGTGTGGCACTCGGACAAAGCAAAATGGTGACCCGTCCTTTGAGTGGCATCATGCACATTCTGGTATATGTTGGTTTTGTGCTCATCAACATCGAGGTACTTGAAATGCTGGTAGACGGTGTTTTAAACACCCACCGGGCCTTTAGTTTTATGGGAAGTTTTTACAATTTTCTCATCGGTTTTTTTGAGATTCTTGCTCTCGGTGTTTTTGTTGGGGTGGTGGTATTCTGGTTGAGAAGAAACGTGGTGAAAGTGAAACGTTTTCTGAACTCTGAACTTCAGGGCTGGCCAAGGCTCGATGCCAATTCAATTCTGATCGCGGAAATGATTTTGATGACCGCGCTCATCCTGATGAATGCGGCCGACCAGAATTTACAGATGCGCGGGAATCCGCACTACGTGAGCGCCGGCAGTTTTCCTGTAAGTGGACTTTTTGCACCCATGCTGGATGGTCTTTCCGATGGCACTCTTATTTTTATTGAACGGTTTTGCTGGTGGCTGCACATCATTGGTATTTTAGCGTTTCTGAATTATTTACCCTATTCAAAACACCTGCACATTGTACTCGCGTTTCCTAACACTTATTATTCGAACCTGTTGCCAAAAGGCCAGTTCAGCAACCCTGAAGCGGTTACAGATGTAGTGGCCCCGAATTTTCATCCGGCCTATCAAGCTAAAACTGATCCAAACAATCCCGTGCGTTTTGGTGTAAAAGATGTTCAGGACCTGAGCTGGAAAAATTTGCTCGACGCTTATTCCTGCACAGAGTGCGGACGTTGCACCTCTGCCTGTCCGCAAAACATTACAGGTAAAAAATTATCGCCGCGCAAGATCATGATGGATACACGCGACAGGCTTGAAGAAGTTGGAAAGAACATGGACCGCAACAAAGGTGTGTTTGTGGATGATGGAAAATCTCTCCTGGGAGATTATACGACAGCTGAAGAAGTATGGGCCTGTAACAGCTGTAATGCCTGTGTGCAGGAATGTCCTGTGAACATTGATCCACTCGCCATTATTATGGAGATGCGCCGTTTTCTTGTGATGGAACAAAGCCAGGCTCCAAACGAACTGAACCTGATGTTCAGCAATGTTGAGAACAACGGTGCGCCCTGGCAGTTTCCGCAATCTGACCGCGGCAACTGGGCAAACGAAATTTAAAAACAGGTCATTGGAGGGAAACAAAATTTCCTGAAAAGACATTAATATAAAACGCATTATGTCTGAAATCAAAGTAAGAACCATGGCCGAGATGATGGCCGCAGGCGAAACACCGGAGATCCTTTTCTGGGTGGGCTGCAGCGGCAGCTTCGACGACAGGGCCAAAAAAATCACCAAAGCCATTGTCCGCATCTTAAATCATGTGAACATCAAGTTTGCCATTCTTGGCATGGAAGAGAGCTGCACCGGTGATCCTGCAAAACGCGCAGGGAATGAATTTCTTTTTCAGATGCAGGCCATGCAGAACATCACCGTGCTGAACGGTTATGGCGTAACAAAAATTGTAACCGGTTGTCCGCATTGTTTTAATACCATCAAAAACGAATATCCTTCCCTGGGAGGAAAATATGAGGTGATCCACCACACCCAGCTGGTGCAGCAACTGATCGATGAAGGCAAACTGAAAGTGAACGGTGGTGCTTACAAAGGCAAAAAAATCGTGTTTCACGATCCGTGTTACCTTGGAAGGGGCAACGATGTTTACGAAGCGCCGCGTGAAGTGATCATGAAGCTGGATGCAGAACTGGCTGAAATGAAAAGAAGCCGAGCAAAAGGTTTTTGCTGTGGCGCTGGCGGGGCACAGATGTTCAAAGAGTCTGAGAAATCATACAAAGCACCGGAGCACGGCAATAAGGAAGTTAACAACGAAAGGGCGGAAGAAGCACTGGCCCTGAATCCTGATGTAATTGCGGTGGGTTGTCCTTTTTGCAATACGATGATGACGGATGGCGTAAAACATTTTAATAAAGAGGCCCAGACCAAAGTGCTGGATGTTGCCGAATTAATTGCCAATGCCAATGACCTGTAACAGAATCTGGCTCAGAAGTTGTTTGTTGTTGTTTGTACTCCTGCTGGGTGCGTGTAAAAATAACGATGCCGGTGCCGACCTTGAACAATCAAACCTGCGCGCAGACAGTCTGAGCATAAAACTGAATTCGCCGGAATTAAAGGCCGTAAACAAGGAATTGCTGGAAGATCCTTCGAACGCGGCGCTTTACATCAAACGTGCAAAAGTGTACAGCGACCTTAAAGAACTTCCCGATGCGGTTAACGATGCAAAAAGGGCCATTCGACTTGATAGCACAAAGGCGGATTATTACCATCTGCTGGTAGATGTTTATTTTGCTCAGAACAACACACGCATGGCAAAAGATCTGCTCGAGATCATTGAGAAAAAATTTCCTGAAGACACTGAAGCGATGCTGAAACTGGCGGAACTGTATTTTATAGTGCGCCAGTACCAGAAAGGCATCGATTACACCAACAAGGCTTTGAAGATCGATGAAAGAATTGCCAAAGCCTATTACATCAAAGGCAGCATTTACCGCGAAAGCGGAGATACCGCACGGGCGCTTTCCAGCCTGGAAACTGCCGCAGAACAGGACAATAAATACAAAGACGCTTTTTACGACATTGGCGTGATGTATGCTGCCAGAAAAAATCCCATTGCGTTTGAATATTACGATAATGTGTTGCGGATAGATCCCACCAATCAGGAGGCCCTTTACGCAAGGGCCAAACTGCTCCAGGATCTTGGTAAAACCGACGAAGCCATTAAAGAATACGAATCGCTCACGGGCGCTGAAAGCCAATGCGAAACCTGTCATTATAACCTGGGTGCTATTTTTCTTGAGATCAAAAAAGACAATCAAAAAGCCCTGAAGCATTTTTCGAAAGCGATAGAGCTCAATCCTTCTTATGCAGAAGCATTTTTTGCACGCGGTTATACTTATGCGAGGATGGGCGAGAAAGAAAAGGCCAAGGCAGATTACGCAGCTTGTCTGAAGATTGTGCCCAATTATGAGGCAGCGGTTCAGGGATTAAACGAACTATAAAATACCGAACGGCATTATGAAGTTAGAGAAGAAAAAAGTAGGGATCGCATTGCAGGGTGGCGGTGCGCATGGCGCATTCAGCTGGGGTGTGCTTGACCGTTTGCTTGAAGAAGACGCGATTGTTGCTGAAGCCATGTGTGGCACCAGCGCCGGCGCGGTGAACGCGGTAACCTGTGCTTATGGTTTGCACCTCGGCGGTCCGGCCAAAGCCAAAGAATTACTGGAAGCACTCTGGAAAAAAATCGCGGTGAGCGGGGGTTTTCTTTTTAAACCCGGCATGTTTGATAAACATTACAGCAACGGCGATATCTACAACAGCCCGGGATACATCATGTTTAATGCTGTGTCGCAGGTATTGTCACCGTATAATTTTAATCCGTTCAATTACAATCCGCTGCGCGACATCCTCAATGAGCTGATTGACTTTGAAGAGCTTCATCTTTACAACAAAAAGAAACTGTTTATCTGTGCCACGAATGTAAAGACCAATCGCGCAAAGATTTTTACCAATAAAGACATCAGCGTCGACTCGGTTCTGGCTTCGGCTTGTCTGCCTTTGCTTTTTCAGGCTGTGGAAATTGATGGTGAATATTACTGGGACGGGGGTTACATGGGGAACCCGCCGATTTTTCCCATCATCGAAAATACAACTTTGCACGACATTGTACTGGTGAAGATCAACTCCATCATCATCAATTCAGTGCCCACTACAGCGCGCGACATCGCAGACCGTGTGAATGAAATTTCGTTTAACAGCAGTCTGATCAATGAAATGAAACTGATCCATTACAGGAACGAACTCATCAGAAACGGTGTGATCAAAACCGACAACAAAACCAACCGCGAGATCTTTATCCATACCATCAGCGGCTACAATGCACTGAGCCAGCTGAGCTACAGCAGCAAAATGAACACCTCCTGGGATTTTTTGCAGACGCTGAAAGAAAAGGGCAGAGCCACTGCCGAAGAATGGCTGGAGACAGATTATAATCAGGTGGGTAAAAAATCGACCTTCGATGTGGAAGAACATTTTTTCGGTAAGTTATAAATAACGTTACACCGGCCTTTTTCGCCGCCGGTTCGAGCTATAAATTATTAGTTTTACCTTTTATTCGAATTAAACGGCCGGGGGCATGTCACTTTTTTGTATCCGTATAAACAGCAGGAATTTTTTTTTATCGGCCGCGTTTATATTGTTTGCTTCAACGTCCACCAGTCAGGTTTTTTATTCAACCGACAGAAATTATCTTTCTGCAAAAACCGAACAAAATAATCTGACAACCCAATTTAACTCAGCCTACCCCGATACCGCCATTACTTTTTTCCACGATTTTTTTCCGCGCAACTTTTCCGGTAATCTGGGTTTACCTTCTCCTTCGTACCTGCTCTCTTACGGTACGGGTGATCTGGGATTCCGTTTTTTCCACGAACCTTTCCGGATCGACCGTTTCAGTGTTTCCGACGTCGACTATTATCGTTCAAAAGGCCCCTTTGCCAGCCTTACCGGTATTGCGGGAAGTAAAAATCTGCAGATCTTAAAATTGTTGTTTACCCACACTTACAAAGAACGCCTGAACCTGACCATCAAATTTAACCGTTACACATCAACGGGATTTTATACCAAACAACAGACTTACACCAATAATTTTCTGTTCACCGGCAATTACGCGAACAAAAAGAAAAGCACAGGATTTTATTTTTATGTATTAAACAACAGCAATAAAAACAGTGAGAATGGCGGCATTAGCGATACCATTCTTGATGATTCTACGATGGTGCTGAACAAGGAGTTGCTGCGTGTGCGCATCAGCTCCGCCAGTCGCGACAACAGGGAAACGCAGCTGATGTTTAATCCCTGGCTGCGACTCAATTCAGCAAAAGACTCGGGCCGTATCGCGGATCATTTTCTGCAATTAAAAAGCAGGTTTGTAAACAGCAGTTACCGTTACAAGGATGATAACATGGTGACCGATAATTTTTACAAACGTGTGTACCTGGATACCGTGGCAACTTTCGATAGTTCTCATGTGCGCCAGTTTGTAAACGAGTTGTCGTACGTTGCCAAAGGTGTCGGAGGAAAAGCAACGATCGCAGCGGGTTACCGTAATGAGCTGAATCAGGTATGGCAGCGAACAGACAGTCTGTTTTTATTACACCTTGCATTTGCTGAATTTACTTTTAACCAGGCACTCGCCAAAGACAGTGCCGGCAAGGTGTTGCAGCGTTTTACGAATGACCTTCGTGCCGAGGCTGTTGTAGGTGGCGCCAATAACGGAGACCAGAAGATCGGGAACCGGACCGTGTTAACATTAAATACCAGACGCCAGTATCACGCTTTTCTGAACCTGCTTTCTGAAAGGCGTACACCCGATTACATTTATAATAATTGGGTAAGCAATCACTTTTTGTGGTTCAACAAGGGTTATCAGCCTAGCCACCAGATCCAGGCAGAAGCAGGATTTCTCGCCGGTCGTTTTTTCAGCGGTTCGCTGTTTTATCAGAATGTGACCAACTACCTGTATTT
>CAZFCR010000157.1:3827-7598 GCA_964517305.1 uncultured Akkermansia sp. | reverse complement strand
AAATGCTGTCGGCTAAAATGCCTGATAACGGCCTGCGGCCTTGCGCCGTTTTTTTCTAAGTCCAAGTTATACATTTGAGCGCTAACACGCAAAAAATGGTCGCAAGACCGCTGTTATAGGCAGAAAGCGCCACACAGGTGCGACACGATTACGTGTCCGCCTGTTTATTTGCTTAATTGTTGTGCGTAATAATTTTGATTTTCTTTGACCCATTTGTCAGCAGTTGATATTACAATGCTTTCAATATTTTCTTTTACCGCGTCTGGCCAATAGCTTTGAACTTCGTTTCCGTAGTCTAAGTCGTCCCATGCCCAATGAAGCAAATAGAAGTCGTAAATATTTTTTTCATAGTCCCTGGATTGACAATAGCTGTAAACTGAAGCGAGATTGTGTTTTACATTTATACCTTTTGCAATTTGTTCAATAAAATAACTACTGTAACTAAGCACACCTTCGTTGCCTGTCTTAGTTTTTAAGTGTAACTCGTCAAGAGCTGCTTTTAAATAGTCTACCGTTTCAAAATAATTTGTCGGTTTACTCAAGCCAGCTATTATTAATAAGGAAGGAGTTTCGTGTCCAAGGTAAAGCATTTCAAGTGCCCAATCAACGCATTTGTCCATGTTGAAATTCGGAACCTCCGAGAAAGCAACTACCAGATATGTCAAACTACTTATTTTGTCCACCGGAATGTTTTTTGTCTACCGAAATGTTGTCTGCGCTTATTGCCTATAACTAACTACTACCCGCACTCTTTCTCGTTTTTAAACACTTACACCCATTTACAATCGGTAAACCGCATTTACAAACGTTTGTAAGCATCTATTCCCACCGCTAAAACTCTGATTTTGTTCTTTTTATTCCGGGTGCGTTTATGATGCTAAATTAGAAATTTTCTACGCAATCAATACTTATAAGGTAAAAATATCTCTCAAAAACATATCAGAACGCCTGATTCAAAATGCACGAATCTCGATTTAAACAGTGAACCTCCACTTTTCGGCAGACTCTATTAGTAGCCGATTTTCTTCATCTCACTTCCAAAATTTCCACCAAGGTTTTTTGTTTTCAGAAGCTTGCCTTTCTTCTTGCAATTTAGAATTTTCTTCAATCCTTTTTTTAGCATCTAATTCGGTTGTTCCATTATCCTCAAGAGTAACCCAACTGTCAAAAGCCGTATCAGCCTGTCCTATTGCTATAACTCTGTCCTTGTGCATCATTACACCAATTCCATGTTCCTCGTCCCAATCACAGCCAAGTTCAAAACCAATGTAGGCAAAGTCGTCCTTGTCCGAAGACATTAAATGTATACTGCTAAGTCCAATACAATTTCTAAAATCTTCTATTTTATGTATTTCAGGAACTAAGTCCTCGTAAACTTCTTTTAAGTCAGGTATTTCGTTTAACAGTCCTGTAAGAAGAGCATCTCTTACAATGTCTGAATTATCAAGTAAATATTTAATTGCATTTACTTGTTCTATTGTTGTAACATTTACATAATCTACCTCTTTGCCTTCAATATAAACTTTGGTGAATCCGGTTGACACTGTGTTGCTGTCCTCTGCAGTATAAAAACCTTGACGGCTTTGAAAACCTGACCACGACAACAATATCAGCTCACCTTCATAATTGTCACCAATGATAATATTAGGCTTTATGTTAAGAATATTGTTCATTGTTGCTATCGTTTTTTTTCAAAGACACTAACGTTTTGCAAGTAGGCGCCTACCGCTTTACAGTTACCGCCAGTTACAACAATGTCCGCATGTCAACCGTGAATTTATACATTTTGGACAAACGCTGAACTAAAAAAGTGCGAAGCACGCAAAATCTCAGCGTTTGCATAAACCGATGTTCCGGCTAACACCATGCCGCTGTTAGCAAGCCCCTGCCTTCCCTGACAGTTGATTAAAAATAGTATGACAACGCACATCGCAAATTAAGCTCCTCAAGTCTAAACCTCGGTGAGTTATGATCAAAATGTTCAAACTTCTCGGTATTGTTATAACCAGTGTTGAGATTTTTTAGCGTGTAGCTATATGTAAAGTAACCAACAGTCCAAACACTTATACATGATTTAAAGAACAGATTATTCGATAGTTTAAAATTAGCACCAACTCCTGTTAAATTAAATAGCGAATTCCGTTTACTTTCATAATAACGCGTGCCAGATTGAAAGTTATTTTTCTCGCTGGACACATGATTCAAATATTGAAATACAATACTTATATAAGCGGACATCCGTTTGGCGTTCATTTTTTTAAAGAAGAAATCATACTCTAAATAAGCCCCAGGGTTCCATTTTTCTTTGAATGGATTTATAGGAAGTAGTGCAGTGATTCCTAGCCCAATAGCGTGCTTTTTTTTTAAGAGGACCGAACTGCCAAACGAATATGCGTAGCCAAAACCAGTTGCCACACTAACCTCTATCCCTAAGTCAGGTTTCTTGTTATACTTTAAACTGTCCTGAGGAAAAACTGCCGGGGAGAAAAAGAAGAAAGATAATATCAAAAAAGTACTTTTCATGTTTGTTTGTTGATTAAAATGCTTGCGATATTTTTATCCTTTTTTTGAGCTGTTCCACGCAACGAATGCTAAGCAACTACTCCCGCACCCTTTCCCGTCTTTAAACACTTGCCCGGTTTATGATACATTTGTAGTGGACTGCCCCCTTCTCTTTGAATTTAATTTGTATTCGCGAAAAATCCTGGCCAGAATATAGATACAAGCTGTAGTGGTTACAACGATTCCAAATTGATTATGATACGCTGGTTTATCAGGTGTTATTTTGCTATAGAAAGTTTCCATAATAAAATAACTGACATTGAATAAATGCAGAATTATGAAAATGTAAAGTGCCATGTTCAACTTTTTAAAAGTCCGGAGAATTATCGGGATGAGCAGAATAGAAATAAATGTAAGAAAGCCATGTATGTTCTCAGATATGTTGAGTGCCATTGTATGACGTTTAAAAGTCTGAAAGACGAAGAAAAAATGAATCAAATGATTGACCGCAAAAAGCGTTATTAAGACGCGAAATCGGACCTTTTTTTTATCATCGTGATAAATTTCCATAAGACCAAAATAACCTACCACTAATAACAGGATGAGATTAATTACTGAAGATACTCTTCCCGAATTTCGGGCACACTTGTCAAAAATAAATTGCGATTCTATTGCAAAAAAATCATCACCGTCCAAATTCGCTGTCCAGCGCGCCCATAAATAGATTAAAATTTCCAGACAAATAACTGACGAAATTAATAGGGGCAATTTATATTTCTGCTCCATGAAGATTTTGAATTAGTTTACGCTACAAACGAATCTGTCTTGAGTTTATTGCCTCGTATGCTACGGGTCAGTCAATAGTCACTTGAACGACTGAAGATTGACAAGTGGTGCGTATGAAATAACGGTGGAAAGACTGACAGTTGAAAAGTTTTGTGAAGTTTTCGTGTCGCCACTGACCGCTTTTGCGGCTGGGCGTTCAGCCGGGCTCCCGAAAGCTTTCGTGATGGAATTACTAACGTTTACAAATGTCCGCGTGTCAACCGTGAATCTATAAATTCTGAGCAAACGCTGAAAATTAAAAAAGTGCGAAGTCTCTTTGAAATATCGCGTCCCGGGCAGGCTGGCTAGCGGCTGTTGCCGGCTGGAGAGATTGAATTACTTGGGCTTAGTGAGAAAAGTCTCGGGAGTCATGACTTTTATTGTCGATTTTTTATAGTCTTTAATATTACGTGTCAACAAAAGTGTAATTACGTTTTCAATAGC
>CAZFCR010000157.1:0-3817 GCA_964517305.1 uncultured Akkermansia sp. | reverse complement strand
AATAATATTGAATTGCATCTTCGAAATCAGAAAAATCAGATGCAATCGCCAAATCTATTGTCTTGCTGTCTACAGAAAGAACTGAAACCAATGTTTTAAATTTCGCGATGATTTGTCTGGAATTTGAACCTGAATATTGAGATCGCAAAACGTAGTCAATGTTTGCAAAAGAAAGTGATGAAACACAGACTTTAATTTTACCAGAGTCCGCAAGGGAAAACAGTTTTTCAGCAGCAGCGTTAAAAGGTTTTCGTCCGGATAAAAGGTCAATACAAATGTCTGTGTCAACGAATAATTTTGTCAAACACTACTTTGAATATTTCTTTAATAGATGACTTTTATAGCTGCTTTTAGCATCAAAAGACTTTGGCAGCTCAATAACGCCAGAAAGACTTTTGACAAGAGGAGTTATTTCGGATTTTTCGTCATTTGGACTTGTCAAAAGACTCAAATATGTCTCAATTAATTGAGAAAGACTAGTGTTTTTCTTCCGCGCGTAATTCTTCGCCTGCTCGATAATCTCGCTGTCAAGTTTTAGTGTCAGTTTGGTGTCCATAGTCTACGAGTTGATACGTACAAATATACTAAATAAATACGTATTTGTCAAGTAGCCGTCCTGCCCCATTTCAAAATGCCGCCCGTTTTTAAAATGTCTCTATGTGCACCGTGAAGTTAAAATATTTTACGCAAACGCCGCCACTATGACCCTACGGCCCGGAGAGGACCGGCCTTAATTTACCTCACCGGCCCACTACAAATTTCCTGGACACCACACCATCTCCCCATGTCAACTGCAATAGATAAAACCCACATTGAAAATTATTTAAATTAATTTTCGCGGTATTCTCTGTGAAAATCAAATCTTCTTCACTATTTGTCAATACCTCCTCAAAACTGCCGTTATTCATATAGTTTATGATTTGGCCATGGCATAGCTGACATGGAACAAAAATCACAAAGACCGCAAAGCCAGTTGTTGTATGTCCTAAAGCTTTATTTATTTTCTTTTTACTTAGCGATAAGAATTTGTTTAATGACCTTTTCATTTGAAGAATTGCTAATGCTAATAAAGTAACCGTCTATCGTTAAGTGAAGATTATTTATTCATAAATATATTCAAATTAATGTTGACAAGGAGTTACTAAAGAAACAACTTTTTGGTGGCTAGTCCCATGGTCGCCGAGGCTAGCAAATGTGCTGCTTCCAGAGTAATGTCCGTGCGTGGACAAAAACTAATAACCTGTCGTCTACCAAAAGTTCGAGGTCCTAGTTCTAGGCCACCGAAGTCCTATTGTTCTTGTCGTATTGAAATGTCAGGTCGTCGTCCGGGGAGCATGCCGCATATCGTTTTGCGGCTTGGCGTTCGGCCCCATTTCCCGCTGCCGCCGGTTTTTAAATGTATGTCCAATGAGAATTTAAAATGGCACACGCGCCGCAGCCACAAATGTCCCGCCGAAGGCACCGCTATACTAAAACAGGCGGCACTTACGGAATGCTGCCTCTGTCGCCCTGGCGGCATTGTGCGCTGTTATGTACAGTTATTTTATTTTATGAAATTTGAAAGTCTGTTCGTCCGTTTTTCCTCTATAGAAATTTCCTAATGTTATTGTTTCAGGATTTTTGTCAATGAAAAAAGAAATTGTCTGAGGAATAAAACTGGAACTGGGAATCCAATGAATTAACATGGCTCCGTTTAGAGCTCTATACTCATAAAGTCCAGATGGTCCACCTTGAGGCCTCTTTTTATCCGCCAAAATTAGTTCAAAATTTTGGTCAAGGTGTTTTATCATCCCAAACTTGATTGTGTCCTTTGGATTTGTGTCCCTGACCCAAACACCCTTAAGCAGTTTCGCGATCGGGTCGTCACACTGTCCGAAATAAAATTGGTTTGAAAGGAGGAATGTCAATAATACCAGTGTCTTTTTCATAGGTCGCGTCACAAATAATTGTCATAGATATCGGTTTGCGCAATGCCGCCGGGCGCATTTCCAGCTGCCGCCGGTGTTTAAAAATACGGAATTCTTCCAGATGCTAAAAGATCGAGTGCAAACGCGCCACAATGTCCCGCCGCGGAGCAGCACCTCTTAAACAGCGTTTGCATACGTGATGTTCTGTCCGCCTGGCGGCTGTGCGCTGTTAGTGGTAGGCTGCTACTTCCAGAATGTGTAAACAAATTTCCTGAAGTCTTTGTCAATACGAGGTTTACTTGATTTTGTCTCAAAATAGTATCGAATGCTTTCAATCCTGTCGGGCAGTCCGGTCTTATGATAATACATTGAATTTGTTTCAGTTCTCTGTCCTTCGTAATACCGCGTAAACTCGGATCGATTTATTAGTCCTTCAGTATAAAAGTGTCTTTTTACGAGCTTTTCTAGTACTCGTCCCTGTTCATAGCGAATTAAGATGTTAGAATCCAATTGATCCTTTTGGAAAAGATAGGTGTCCTTATAAACGGTGTCTTTTCTCGTCGGGTCGGAAAAAGTAAGGTAGACAAGTCGTTTTGAAGTCTTACCGTTGAAGGTAATGGTGTCAGTCACGTTAATTTGGCTGACATATGTTTCACACCTCTCATTACCACCTGGACTATATTCGCAATAACCGATATTCCTTCCCAAGCTATCATACTTTTCAATTCTGGCACGAGATATTTTAGGAACTGAATTCGCTTGATACCAAAACCACATATTTTTCCGACCCAGTTTGTCATACGAGTAAATTACTTTGATTTCATCTACTATTCCGGACGAGTATGTGTTCTCTTCAATTACACGTCCCTGCGTGTCGAAAATCGTATACAGCCCATTGCGGTAGTTTTTAAAAAAGGAAACGGAGTCGTGATAATTGAATTCAAGACACTTGTATACCTTATTTTTCTTGATCGTTTCGCGGTCTAGAGCCGAAATCTCTTTGATTTGTCCAGGTGACACAAAAGGAAGTGCCAGTATACTAAGTGTCAATAGTAAAAGTCTCATTGTCTATTTGTCTCGGTGCAGCTTGCCACTATCGGTTTGCGGCTTGGCGTAGTGGCGGATTTTTAGCACAAAATTTCAATCGAAGAACTACACTTGAACCTACCACAAAACTGTCAAACGAAGCACTGCACCCGCCATTACGCCAAACCGCTGTTACCAGCTGCCCTTCTTTTCTGTCGTGTTTGATGTTTGTCATTTCGTGTCTGTCGTTGTGCGTTGGCTTGGTGGCTCTTTTGTAAAACTTGGCTTTAGCGGTGGCTTGTGAGGTTTTGCAAATGTGCCACCAAAAGCATTTGCTAAACTATTCCTCTTGTCTGATTTGCTAAGTTTATATTTTCAATGTTTGGTCTTAATGTATGATTTGTCGGCAATTGAATTTTGTCAAATGCTAGCGACTGAAATTTTCGAAAGCCTGAATCAAGCCCAACTTTTTCTAAATATTCCATTTTACTATTGTTTATTAAAATGTTGAACTCGTTGTCAAAATATATTAATGAACGGTCGTAAGCTGTATGATGCAAAGCACAAAGACTGATTCCATTGCCGATTTCGTCAGTTCCTTTTTCGTGTGAATGAGGGACAATATGAGCAGCTTCAATTAATTCTAATTGAATACCACACATAGCACAACGGTTGTCGTAAGCAGCATAAACTATTGATTTAAATCTTGGGTCACGTTTATACCTTGTATGCGTTATTGTTAGATGTCCTTCAGGAAAGTCTGCAAAGCCGTCTTGATTATTTGAATTTAATGAGTCAGATTCATTTACTAAAGCTAATAGTTCATTGTCTGGAAGTAAATGAATGTTTGATAAGTTCTCCAAATATAGGCCAAGATAGTCTGG